>CALGFL010000457.1 GCA_937881145.1 uncultured Bordetella sp. | reverse complement strand
CTCGCGCCCTTGCTGGGCCGCTATATCCGCGAGGCCATGGAAAACGGCCGCTACCGCCCGACCGCCTGGGGCCGGCCCATCGAGCGGGCGATCTACCGTATCGCGGGCGTGGATCAATACGCCGAAATGAGCTGGAAGCGCTATGCCCTGGCCACGCTGGTCTTCAGTGTGTCCGGCTTCATCGCGGTCTATGCCCTGCAGCGCCTGCAGGCGCTGCTGCCGCTCAATCCCGCCGGCCTGGGCGCGGTATCGCCCGATTCGTCGTTCAATACCGCCGTCTCGTTCGTGACCAACACCAACTGGCAGGGCTACACGCCAGAATCGACGATGAGCTATCTCACGCAGATGCTCGCGCTGACGGTGCAGAACTTCTTCTCCGCCGCCCTGGCCATCGCCGTGCTGTTCGCACTGATCCGCGGCCTGACGCGCCACAGCGCGCGCGCCATCGGCAACTTCTGGGTCGACATGACGCGCTGCACGCTGTATGTGCTGCTGCCCCTGTCGTTCCTGCTGGCCATCTTCTTCGTGCAGCAAGGCGCGATCCAGAACTTCGGCCCGTATGTGCAGGCGCATACCGTCGAATCCGTGACCTACGACGCGCCCAGGCTCGACGCCCAAGGCCAGCCCGTGCCGGACTCGCAGGGCAAGCCCGCGACGCAGAGCGCGACCACGCAGACACAGACCATCGCCATGGGCCCGGTGGCTTCGCAAGAGGCCATCAAGATGCTGGGCACCAACGGCGGCGGTTTTTTCAACGCCAACTCGTCGCACCCCTTCGAGAACCCCACGGCGCTGTCCAACCTGCTGCAGATGCTGGCGATCTTCGCCATCCCGGCCGCGCTGTGCTTCGCGTTCGGCGAAATGGCGGGCAACCGCAAGCAGGGCTATGTAATCTTCGCCACGATGGCCGTGATGTTCGTCGCCTTCGCGCTGATCACCGCGCACTACGAATACCAGGCCTCGCCGGCCCTGGTGCATGCCGGTCTTGCCCCTGGCGTCGGAAACATGGAAGGCAAGGAAGCGCGCTTTGGCATCGGTCCCACGGCGCTGTTCGCCACCATCACCACGGCGGCCTCGTGCGGCGCGGTCAACGGCATGCACGATTCGTTCACGGCCATGGGGGGCCTGTCGCCGATGCTGCTGATGCAGCTGGGCGAGATCATCTTCGGCGGCGTGGGTTCCGGGCTCTACGGCATGCTGGCCTTCGCCATCCTGGCGGTGTTCATCGCCGGCCTGATGATAGGCCGCACGCCCGAATACCTGGGCAAGAAGATCGACGCCTTCGACATGAAAATGGTTTCCATCGTGCTGCTGGCCACGCCCTTTCTGGTGCTGACGGGCACCGCGATCGCCGTGCTGGCCGGCGCGGGCCTGGCGGGCATCGCCAACCCCGGCATCCACGGCTATTCGGAAATCCTCTACGCCTTCTCGTCGGCGGCCAACAACAACGGCAGCGCCTTCGCCGGCCTGTCGGCCAACACGCCCTTCTACAACATCATGCTGGGTCTTGCGATGTGGCTGGGCCGCTATGCGCCCATCGTGGCCGTGCTCGGGCTGGCCGGGTCGCTGGCCGCCAAGCCGCGCATCGCGGCCGGCCCCGGCACCATGCCGACCACGGGTCCGCTCTTCGTGGTGCTGCTGATCGGTTCGATTCTGCTGGTGGGCGCGTTGACTTACGTGCCTGCCCTGGCGCTGGGCCCCGTGGCCGAGTACCTGCAACATTAATACGCTGGAATGATCATGGATACTCGCAATCCTTCACATGCCGCCATGGCGGCTCCCGCGTCCGTCGCGGCCGCGCCCCGCCGCTTCGGCTTCTGGTCGCGCTCGCTCATGGTCCCGGCGCTGCGCGACAGCTTCGTCAAACTGGCGCCCGCCACGCAGTGGCGCAACCCGGTGATGTTCGTCGTCTACATCGGCAGCATCCTCACCACCCTCCTCTGGCTCATGGCCCTGGCCGGTCACGCCGAAGCCCCCGCCGGCTTCATCCTGGCCGTCTCGGCCTGGCTGTGGTTCACCGTGCTCTTCGCCAACTTCGCCGAAGCCCTGGCCGAAGGCCGCGGCAAGCA
>CALGFL010000456.1 GCA_937881145.1 uncultured Bordetella sp. | reverse complement strand
CATCGCGCGCCTGGTCACGCAGCGCATGGCCGCCGAACTGGGCCAGGCCATGGTAGTCGAGAACCGGGGCGGGGCCGGCGGCGGCGTGGGCGGCGGCGCGGCGGCGCGCGCCGCGCCCGACGGCTACACGCTGTTCGTCGCCACGGTGTCGACCATGGCCGTCAATCCCGCCTGCCGTCCGCACGATCTGCCCTACGATCCCATCAAGGATTTCCAGCCGATCACCAACTTCGCCAACACGGCCAACATCGTGACGGTCAATCCCAAGAGAATGCCCGTCAGCGACTTCAAAGAATTCCTCGAGCTCATCAAGAAGAATCCCGGCAAATACTCCTACGCCAGCTCGGGCACCTGCGGCGTGCTGCACCTGATGGGCGAGTCCTTCAAGATGGCCACGGGCACGGACATCGTGCACGTGCCCTACAAGGGCTCGGGCCCGGCCGTGTCCGACACGGTGGCCGGCCACGTCGACATGGACTTCGACAACCTGCCTTCGTCCATGCCCCAGGTCCTGGCGGGCAATCTGCGCGCCATGGCCATCGCATGGCCCCAGCGCATTCCCGCCATCAAGGACGTGCCCACCTTCAAGGAACTCGGCTACCCGGTGCTCAATCAGCCCGTCTGGTATGGCCTGCTGGCCCCCAAGGGCACGCCCATGGCGATCGTCAACAAGCTGCGCGATGCCGCCGTGATCGCCCTGAAGGATCCGAAGGTCATCAAGTCGCTGGACGAACAAGGCTCGGCGCCGTCGGGCAATACCCCCGAGCAGTTCGCCAAGGAAATCCAGGAGCAGTACGACTGGGCCAAGGACGTCGTGGCCAAGCAGCACATCAAGATGGAGAAGTGACGCAGGCCTGGCGCAGCGCGGCGATCAGCTCGTGGTGCAGCCCCGACATCGAGTCGTGGCCGCGCCGCATCACGCTGATCGGCACGCGCAGCGCGGGGGCGATGGGCCGCAGCCGCATGCCCGGACGCAGCATGGCGCGGGCGGTGATGGCGTCGACGATGGCCTCGCCGCAGCCCGCCTCGGCCAGGGCGCAGGCCACGTAGTGGGTCTGCACCTGCAAGGCCTGCGGCGCTTGCAGTTCCTGCGCGTCCAGGGACATCTGCAGCAAGGCGCCCGCGGCGTCGCGCGGATCGAGCACGATCAGCGTCTCATGGCATAGCTGCTTCAGCGTGACCGGGCCCTCGCCCGGTTTTCTTCCCACGTTCACCAGTTCGGTATGGCCGATTTCCTCGCGCACCAGGCCTGGGTAGTCGTTCGTGTCGAAGGTCACCGCCAGGTCCAGCTCGCGCGTGAGCAGGCCCTGCACCAGTTCGGCGCTGTGATGGGTCTGGATGTCGAAGGTCAGGCCGGGCCGGGTCTCGCGGCTGGCGCGGATGACCTGCGGCAGCAGGCCCAGGCCCAGCGCGGGCGCGCAGCCCAGGCGCAGGTGGCCGTGCGGGCGCTCGCGCAGGCTCGCGGCCAGTTTGCGCACGCCGTTCAGGTCCTGGCTCAGGCGCGCGATCTCGGGCGTGAGGATCTCGGCTTCGCGCGTTGCCACCAGCCGGCCCTTGACGCGCTCGAACAGCTTGAAGCCCAGCTGCATCTCGGCGTTGGCCAGCAGCTTGCTGGCGGCCGGCTGCGTGATGTGCAGCGTGGCCGCGGCTTCGGTCAGGGAGCCGGTGCGGCGTATGGCCTCGAAGATTTCGATGTGGCGCAGGCGCATGGGGTGTAAGAGACGAACCTGAAGAAGCCTCGATTCTATGCCGGGTGCAGGGCTATGATGGCCGCTCGATACCCGCTGGGAGACGATCATGAAGAGCGATAACCCGCCGCAAACCGACCGCGCGCCCGCGCAAAATTGATGGGCGCCCGATCATGAGCGGTCCCGCTTACCGCTGGGTCATCGTCGCGGCAGGCGGCCTGCTGGGCTGCGTTGCGGTGGGCGCCATGTTTTCCCTGCCGGTGTTCCTGCTGCCCATGGCGCAAGACACGGGCTGGTCGGTCACGGGCATCTCCAGCGCGATGACCGTGGGCTTTCTGGCCATGGCGCTGGCCAGCATGGCATGGGGCAATCTCTCCGACCGCTACGGGCCGCGCCGGGTTGTGCTCACCGGGTCGGCGGTGCTGGCGGCAAGCCTGGCGCTGGCCAGCCGCGCCGCGTCGCTGATCGAATTCCAGCTGCTGTTCGGCCTGCTCGTCGGCGCGTCCACCGCCGCCGTCTTCGCGCCGATGATGGCGTGCGTGACCGGGTGGTTCGAGACGCAGCGCGGGCTGGCCGTCTCGCTCGTCTCGGCCGGCATGGACATGGCGCCGATGACCATGTCGCCGCTGGCGGCCTGGCTGGCCGGGCATCACGGCTGGCGCGGCGCCATGCTGATCATCGCCGCCATCGCGGCGATTCTGATGATTCCCGTGGCGCTGCTGGTGCGCCGGCCGCCCGCCTTGAGCGGCGCACGGCCGGCCGCCATGGCCGCGGCCGAGCCGCGCTCGGACATGACGGTCGGGCAAGCGGTGCGTACGCCGCAGTTCATCGCCTTGATGCTGGCGAATTTTTTCTGCTGCGCCACGCATTCGGGCCCCATCTTCCATACGGTGAGCTACGCGCAGACCTGCGGCATTCCCATGGCCATGGCCGTGACGATCTACAGCGTCGAGGGGCTGGCCGGCCTGGGCGGACGCCTGGCCTTCGGCATCCTGGGCGACCGCTACGGCGCGCTGCGCGTGCTGGTGATCGGGCTTCTGGTGCAGGCCTTCGGCGTGCTGTCCTACGCCTTCGTGTCGACGCTCGAGCCTTTTTACGCCGTGGCGGCGGTGGTGGGCTTCGTCTATGCCGGAACCATGCCGCTCTATGCGGTGCTGGTGCGCGAGAATTTTCCCTTGAAAATGATGGGTACCATCATCGGCGGCACCGCGATGGCGGGCAGCCTGGGCATGTCCACCGGCCCGCTCGTGGGCGGCATGGTCTACGACCATTTCGGCAGCTACGCGCCGATGTATATCGGCTCCTGCACCATGGGGCTGGCGGCGACGCTGGTGCTGGTGGCGTACCGTTCGTCTTTCGGCGGGCTGGCAGGCAAAGCGGCGGCCTAGAACTCGATTAAAGGAAAAGCAAACAATGCGCAGAATCGGACAAGCGGGCCTGTCGTTCGTCCTCCTGGCCTGCATGGCAATCGCGAGAGCCGCGCAGCCCGGGCCCGAGGTCGCCCACTCCCATCCGGACTCCAATCCCGAAGCGGCCACCGGCTACACGCCCAAGCCCCTGGTCCACGCCAGGCACTTCATGATCGCCACGGCCAACCCGCTGGCCAGCGAGGCCGGCTACCGGGTGCTCGAGCAGGGCGGCAGCGCGGTCGACGCGGTGATCGCCGCGCAGCTGGTGCTGGCCGTGGTCGAGCCGCAGTCGTCGGGCCTGGGCGGCGGCGCTTTCATGATGAGCTACCAGGCCAGCACCGGCGACCTGCAGAACTACGATAGCCGCGAGACCGCGCCGGCCGCGGCGCGTGAAGACCGGTTCCTGCGCGACGGCAAGCCCATTCCCTTCCATGACGCAGTCAACAACGGCCGCGCGGTGGGCACGCCCGGTCTGCTGCGCGGCCTGGAGCTGGCGCATCGCGACCACGGCAAGCTGCCCTGGAAGACATTGTTCCAGCCGGCCATCGCCTTGTGCGAACAGGGCTTCGCGGTTTCGCCGCGCCTGCACGGCGAATTGGTTGAGGAGAGCGCCGATCTCTTGAAGCAGCCGGCCGCCGCGCAGCATTTCTTCGATGCCCAGGGCCATGCCTGGCCCGTGGGCCACATCCTGAAGAATCCCGCGATGGCCGCCGTGCTGCGCCGCGTGGCCGACGAAGGCCCGGACGCCTTCTACCACGGCAAGATCGCGCGCGACATCGTGGCGGCGGTGCACGCGCATGCGCATCCGGGCGACCTGAGCCTGGCCGACCTGGCCCACTACAAGGCCGTGGTGCGCACGCCGGTATGCGGTCGCTACCGCGGCTATCTGGTGTGCGGCGCGCCGCCGCCCTCCAGCGGACCCATGACCATCCTGCAGATACTGGGCGAGCTGGAGCAATACCCCGTGGGCAGCATGGGCCCCGAGTCGCTGCGCTTCGTGCATTACTTCGCCGAGGCGGGCAGCCTGGCCTATGCCGACCGCGAATATTACGAAGCCGATCCGGCTTATGTGCACGTGCCGGTGCAGGCCTTGCTCGATCCGCGCTACCTGCATGCGCGCGGCGCGCTGATCCGCCCCGACCGCAGCATGGGGGTGGCCGCGCCCGGCGACCCGGCCGGCCTGCTGCTGGCGCGCGGCCGCGACAATTCCTACGAGATTCCGTCCACCTCGCACCTGGTCGCGGTGGACCGCGAAGGCGACGTGGTGTCGATGACGACGACGGTCGAGTCGGCCTTCGGCAGCAAGATCATGGTGGACGGTTTTCTGCTGAACAACGAGATGACCGACTTCTCGGCCTCGCCCCGCGACGCGCAGGGCCGCCTGGTGGTCAACCGCGTCGAGCCGGGCAAGCGGCCGCGCAGCGCCATGTCGCCCATGATCGTGTTCCACGAAGGCAAGCCCTATCTGGCCGTGGGGTCGCCGGGCGGCAGCACCATCATCAACTACGTGGCCAAGACCTTGATCGCCGTGCTGGACTGGCACATGAACATACAACAGGCGATCGCACTGCCCAACCTGGGCAGCCGCAACCACGGCGTCGAACTGGAACGCGGTACGAACTTGGTCGAGCTGGAACCGGGGCTGCGCGCCATGGGGCACAAAGTCAGGGAGATGGACTTTCCCAGCGGTCTGCAGGGCATCGTGATCGGGCCGGACGGCCTGACCGGCGGAGCCGATCCGCGGCGCGAGGGCGTGGCGCTGGGCGATTAGGCCGCGGGATCTGGATAGAATAATTTCAATTTAAAAAACAAACGGCCGATGTCCGGCCACAACAACCAGAGGGGATCCGCATGTTGAAGTCTGTCCGTACTGCCGCACTGACGCTGTCGATGACCGCAATGGCTACTTTTTCCGGAGTTCATCCAAGCATGGCCGCCACCTACGCTTATGTCGGCAACGCCGGCAGCAACAATGTCAGCGTTTTTCGCCTCGAGCCCAAGACCGGTGCGATGGAGCCCGTGCAGACGGCGGCCTTCACCGGCGTCGACAAGCCCGGCTCGTCGACGCCGCTGGCTGTGACGCCGGACCATCGCGTACTGATCGCCGGGGTGCGGTCGCAACCTTATATGGCGGTGAGTTTTGCCATCGAGCCGAAGACGGGCATGCTCAAGCACATCGGCAATGGGTTGCTGGCCGACAGCATGGCCAACATCGCCACCGACCATACCGGCCGATTTCTGTTCAGCGCGTCCTACGGCGGCAACAAAGTCGCGGTCAATCCGATCGGCGCCAACGGCGTGGTCGACGTGCCGATCCAGGTGGTCCCCACGGGTTTGAACGCCCATGCTTTCCTGCCGGATCCCGGCAATCGCT
>CALGFL010000455.1 GCA_937881145.1 uncultured Bordetella sp. | reverse complement strand
ATCGACGAGAAGACCGCGCCGGGCAACGGCATCGCCGATCCCAATAAAGTGATCGAAGTCGCCCGCGATGCCGCCAAGCGCTTCATCTGCTTCGACCTGCAGGCCACCGCCGAAAAGGCCGGCAGCGTGATCAGCGCCAGCCTATTCGGCGCCATCGCCGGCAGCAAGGCCCTGCCCTTCACGCGCGACCAATTCGAGGCCACCATCCGCCGCGCCGGCGTGGGCGTCGAGGCCAGCCTGCGCGCCTTCGCGCTGGGTTTCGACGGCGCCGCCAACGCGCCGGCCCGGGCGCCGTCCATCGATCTGAGCCGCCCCGAGTCCGACGTCCCCATGTCGGCCCCGAACAAGCGCGTGCAGGCCCTGCTCGATCGGGTGCACACCGGCTTTCCGGCGCAGGCACGCCCCATGCTGGTGGCCGGCCTGCGCCGCCTGATCGACTATCAAGACCTGGCCTATGCCCGCGAATACCTCGATCATATGGCCGCCATCCGCCAGCTCGACGTGCAGTACGGCGGCGAAAAAACGGACTGGGCGCTGACCTGCTCGGCCGCGCGCTACGTGGCCGTGGCCATGAGCTACGACGATGTGATCCGCGTGGCCGATCTCAAGACCCGCGGCGCGCGCTTCGAGCGCGTCGGCCAGGAAGTGGGCGTCAAAGAGGGCCAGCAGCTCTACATCGTCGATTTCATGCACCCGCGCCTGGAAGAAATCTGCGGCACCCTGCCCGTCAAGATGGGCCGCTGGCTGGAAAACGCCCCGCTGGGCAAGTTCATCGAACGCCGCCTCACGCGCGGCAAGCGCCTGCAAAGCGGCAAGCTCCTGGGCTTTCTCTCGCTCTATTGCATGGCCGGCATGCGCCGTTGGCGCCGCAGCACGCTGCGCCATCGATCCGAAGCGGCCAGCCTCGCGCAATGGCTCGATCTCATCGCCCGCATCGCGCCGCGCGATTACGCGCTGGCCGTCGAAGTGGTGGAATGCCGCCGCCTGGTCAAGGGCTATAGCGACACCCACGCGCGCGGCGGCGGCAAGTACCGCACGCTGATCCAGACCGCCGAAGCGATGCTGGGCCGTCCCGATGCCGCGCAGGCCTTGCGCGATCTGCGCGCCACGGCCCTGGCCGAAGTTCAATGCGCCCCGCTGGAGCGCCAGGCCGCCGAAACGCTGCAGTCGCCTGCGGCCGCCAGGACGGCCTGAGCGCATACACGGAATCACCGCCATGCAAACCCTCAAGCTCATCGTCCGCGAAGTCCGGCAAGAGTCGCCCCTGATCCGTTCCTTGCGCCTGGAAAGCGCCGACGGCGGCGCCCTGCCCGCCTACAGCCCGGGCTCGCACATCAAGGTCCAGGTACCGGGCCTGCACGACCCGCGCAATTACTCGCTCATCAACGCCGGCGGCGACAGCTTCGGCGCCCCCAGGCAGTACCGCCTGGGCGTGCGCCTCGAAGAAAACAGCCAGGGCGGTTCGCGCTACATGCACGCGCTGAAAGAAGGCGACCTCGTCGACGCGCTGGGCCCGGCGAACGAATTCCCCCTGGCCGACCATCCCGGCAACACCGTGCTGATCGCCGGCGGCATCGGCATCACGCCCATCGCCAGCATGGCGGCTTCGCTCGCCAACAAAGGCAGCGGCTACACCCTGCACTACAGCGGCCGCAGCCGCGGCCAGCTGGCCTTCGTCGACGAACTGCAGGCGCTCGCCGGCGACAGGCTGATCGTCCACGCCGACGACGACCCCGCCACGGCCTTCAGTCTCGACGCCCTGCTCGACGCCGCCCCCGCCGGCGAGCACATCTATGTGTGCGGTCCCAAGGGCCTGATCGACGCCGTCATCGCCGGCGCGAAAGCGCGCGACTGGGACAGCAAGCGCGTGCACTTCGAGCTCTTCACCGCCGCCGTGCCGCAGGCCGGCGACGGCGCCTTCGACGTCGAGCTCAAGCAGTCCGGCCAGGTGTTCAGGATTCCCGCCGACAAGACCATTCTCGAAGTGCTCGAAGAAGCCGGCTGCGATCCCATGTATGACTGCAGGCGCGGCGAATGCGGGGTCTGCCAGGCCACCGTGCTCGAAGGCACGCCCGACCACCGCGACTACTACCTGTCCGAAGCCGAAAGGGCCAAGGGCAACGTCATCCAGATCTGCATCTCGCGCGCCAGATCGGCCCGCCTGGTGCTCGACTTGTAAGCCTTGAGGAGCACTCCCATGCCTCAATCTTCCTACCGCGACAATCCCCAGGCCATTCGCGACCTGGTGCAGGACACCCAGGTCCACAAAGATATTTTCATCAGCCAGGAGCTCTACGAGATCGAGATGGAGCGCCTGTTCGCCGTGACCTGGGTCTACGTGGGCCACGAGAGCCAGGTGCCCAGGCCCGGCGACTTCTACACCACCACCGTGGGCGACCAGTCGGTGATCATGGTGCGCCACGGCGACCAGAGCATCCGCGTGCTGTACAACCGCTGCGCCCACAAGGGCGTGCAGGTGGCCCCCGAAGGCCACGGCAGCACCGGCAAGTTCTTCCGCTGTCCTTATCACGCCTGGACCTTCAAGACCGACGGCAGCCTGCTGTCGGTGCCGCTCAAGAAGGGCTACGAGAACACCGGCTTCGAAAACATGGAAGCCAGCCGCGGCCTGGAGGCCGTGGCCAACGTACGCAACTACCGCGGCTTCGTCTTCTGCCGCCTGAGCGCGGCCGGCGAGTCCTTCGAGGACTTCTTCGGCGAATCGCTCAGCACCATCGACAATATGGTCGACCGCTCGCCCGAGGGCAAGCTGGAGGTAGCCGGCGGCGTGCTGCGCTACATGCACCGCTGCAACTGGAAGATGCTGGTCGACAACCAGACCGACACCTGCCACCCCATGGTGGCGCACGAATCCTCGGCCGGCACCGCCGTGCGCGTCTGGCAGGAAGCGCCCGAAGGCACGCCCAAGCCCATGGCCGTGGAACTCTTCGCGCCCTTCATCTCGCCCTACGAGTTCTACGAGAACACCGGCATCCGCGTCTGGAAGAACGGCCACGGCCATACCGGCGTATCGGGGTCGATCCATTCCAACTATTCGAACATCCCCGGCTATTGGGATTCGATGGTCGCCGCCTACGGCGAAGAACGCGCGCACCAGATCCTGGGCGAGACGCGCCACAACACCATTTTGTTCCCGCACGTCATGGTCAAGGGGCCCATCCAGATCCTGCGCATTTTCAGGCCTCTGGCCGCCGACCGCACCCTGGTGGAATCGTGGACCTTCCGCCTGTCGGGCGCGCCCGACATGCTGCTCGAACGCACCACCATGTACAACCGCCTCATCAACGCGCCGACCTCCATGGTCGGCCACGACGACCTCGAAATGTACGAACGCGCCCAGCACGGCCTCGCACACGCCCGCGCGCGCGACTGGGTCAACGTGGCCCGCCTGCTCGAACCCGGCGAGACAGGGCGCGAGAACGAAGTCGTCAACGGCACCAGCGAATGGCAGATGCGCAACCAGTACCGCGCCTGGGCCCGCTACATGACAGAGGGCGCGAAATGAGCCATACCGACCAACAACTCATCGCCTTCATCTACCGGGAAGCGCGCCTGATCGACGAGCAGAAATTCAACGACTGGCTCGATCTCTACAGCGAAGACGCCTGGTACTGGATGCCGCTCACGCACGGCCAGCCCGACGCGCGCCTGCATACCTCGCTGATGCACGAGAACAAGCTGCTTTTGCGCGTGCGCGTCGAGCGCCTGGCGGGGCAGCGCACGTTCTCGCAGCAGCCCAGGAGCCGCTGCCACCATCTGCTGCAAATGCCGAACCTCGAAACCGATCATGCCGAGCACAAGCCTGCCGAGGGCCGCTACGTCACGCGCACCGCTTTCCATTACGTGGAGACGCGCGGCGACGAACAGACGCTTTATGCCGGCTGGGCCACGCACCATCTGGCCGAGGAAGACGGCAAGCTGAAGATCCGTTTCAAGCAGGTCGACCTGGTGAACTGCGAATCGGCTTTCGGCAATATCCAGCTTTTGATGTAAGACAGTATTCAAGGGAACGCCTGTGAGCGCCAAAACGGTCTACGAGGTTTTTTGCAATACCGCCGCCAGGTGGGGCAAGAATCCTTTTCTATGCGTCCTGCCTGAAACCGCCGAGGCCTACGGCATCCCGGCCGGCGAGCTGAGCTATGCCGACGCCCTGGTTCAAATCGACCGCCTGCGCGGCGCTTATGCCGCCTCGGGCTACGGTCACGGCCATCGCGTAGGCCTGCTGCTGGAAAACCGTCCGGCCTTCTTCCTGCACTGGTTCGCGCTGAACGCGCTGGGTGTGTCCGTCGTGCCCATCAACGCCGACCTGCGCGCCGCCGAACTCGAATACCTCATCGGCCACTCCGAACTGATCCTGGCCGTGGCGCTGCCCGGCCGGCATGCCGGCCTGCAAGAGGCCGCGCAGCGCGCCGGCCGTCCGCTGCACACCATCGGCGCGGACGATGCGCCGCCGCCTGCGCCGACGCCCGCGCCGCTGGCCGGCCAGCCCCCGGGCACCGCCACCGAGTGCGGCCTGCTCTACACCTCGGGCACCACCGGCCGGCCCAAGGGCTGCATCCTTACCAACGAGTACTACCTGCAGTGCGGCAAGTGGTACGCCACCATCGGCGGCCTGTGCACCTTGCGCGAGGGCCGGGAGCGCATGATCACGCCCCTGCCCGTGGTGCACATGAACGCCAAGGCCGTCTCGACCCTGGCCATGATCACCACCGGCGGCTGCCTCATCGTGCTCGACCGCTTTCATCCCAAGACCTGGTGGGACAGCGTGCGCCGCTCGCGCGCCACCGTGGTCCACTACCTGGGCGTGATGCCGGCCATCCTGATGAAGGCCCCCGCCAGCCCCGACGACCGCAAGCATCATGTGCGCTTTGGCTTCGGCGCCGGCGTCGAGCGCTCGCTGCACGGCGCCTTCGAAGAACGCTTCGGCTTTCCGCTGATCGAGGCCTGGGCCATGACCGAGACCGGCAACGGCGCGGTCATCGGCGCCACCAAGGAGCCGCGCTATGTGGGCACCAGCAGCATCGGCACGCAGGAGCCCGAGGTCGAAGTGCGCATCGTCGCCGACGACGGCCAGGACGCCGCCATCGGCGCGCCCGGCGAACTGCTGGTGCGCCACGCCGGCGCCAATCCGCGCTTCGGTTTCTTCGCCGGCTATCTCAAAGACCCGCAAGCCACCGACGAAGCCTGGGCGGGCGGCTGGTTCCACACCGGCGACCTGGTGCGCCGCGACGCCGACGGCATGATCCGCTTCGTCGACCGCAAGAAGAACGTCATCCGCCGCAGCGGCGAGAACATCTCGGCCGTGGAAGTCGAAACCATCCTGCTCAACCACCCCCTGGTCAAGACCGTGGCGGTGGCCGCCGTGCCCGACGCCATCCGCGGCGACGAGGTGCTGGCCTGCATCGTGCCCGAGTCCATGCCCGGCGACATGCCGGCGGCCGCGCGCGAGCTGGTGCAATGGAGCCTGGGCGAGCTGGCTTATTACAAGGTGCCCGGCTACGTGGTCTTCGTCGACGCCCTGCCGCTGACCACCACCAACAAGATCCAGCGCGGCGAGATGAAGAAGCTCGCGCCCGGTTATCTGGGCCAGCCCAACTGCGTCGACACCACCGCGCTGAAGAAACGCCAGGAAGGAGCCCACTGATGGCGCGCCAGAGCTACGACGGCGTGGTGGCGGCCCTGCCCGTCACCATTCCCTACGAACGCTATTCGACCCACGCCGCGCACTGGTGGCTGGGCCGCGCGCTGGGCGCGCTGGTGCGCCAATCCGGTTTGCCCAAGGACGCCGTCGACGGCGTCTGCGTCTCGAGCTTCACGCTCGCCCCCGACACCGCCGTGGGCCTGATGCAGCACCTGGGCATGAGCCCGCGCTGGCTCGACCACATTCCCACCGGCGGCGCCAGCGGCGTGGTGGGCCTGCGCCGCGCAGCCCGCGCCGTACAGGCGGGCGACGCCAGCGTGGTCGCCTGCATTTCGGGCGACACCAACCACGTCGACTCCTTCCGCAACACGGTCAGCCAGTTCTCGCGCTTCGCGCAGGACGGCGTGTATCCCTACGGCGCGGGCGGCCCCAATGCCAGCTTCGCCCTGCTCACCGCGCACTACATGCGCACCTACGGCGCCACGCGCGAAGACTTCGGCAAGCTCTGCGTGGCCCAGCGCGACAACGCGCTGCGCTATCCGCATGCGCTCATGAAAAAGCCGCTGACGCTGCAGCAATACATGGAAGCGCGCGTCATCACCGACCCCATCCACCTGTTCGACTGCGTGATGCCTTGCGCCGGTGCCGAAGGGTTCCTCGTCATGGAAGAAAAGCGCGCCCGGGACCTGGGCCTGCCCTATGCCCGCATCCTGGGCACCATCGAGCGCCATAACGCCTGGCACGAAGATCCCATCCAGACGCGCGGCGGCTGGACCCTGGATGTGGACGAGCTGTATGCCCAGGCCGGCGCCTCGCCCGCCGACATCGACTTCATGCAGGCCTATGACGACTATCCCGTCATCAACTTCATGCAGATCGAAGACCTGGGCCTGTGCGCCAAAGGCGAGGCGCCCGATTACGTACGCCGCAATACCTTCACCGTGGACGGCACCCTGCCCTTGAACACCAGCGGCGGCCAGTTGTCGGTGGGCCAGGCCGGCGCCGCCGGCGGCTACCTCGGCACGACCGAAGCGCTGCGCCAGCTCAGCAACACGGCCGGCAAGACGCAGGTAGCCGACGCCCGCATCGGCCTGGTGAGCGGCTTTGGCATGATCAACTACGACCGCGGCTTATGTACCGCCGCGGCCATTCTGGGGACGGCGCGCAGCGCCAAGGGGGCACTATGACGCAAGCCCTGCGCAACCCGCCTAAAAAAGATCCGGTCGCCCGCAGCCGCCAACCCACGCGCCCGCCCGGCATCCGCAGCCGCAGCGCGCTGGGCCTGACCGCCGCCGCGGCCGAGGGTCGATTCGAGTTGCAGCAATGCGCCGAATGCGGCACCGTGCAGTACCCGCCGCGCGAGGTCTGCGTGCACTGCCTGTCCGAGCACCTGCCCTGGAAGCCGGTTTCGCCCCTGGGCAAGCTGCTGGTGAGCACCACCTTGCATCACAGCAACGATCTGTACTTCCGCGAACGCCTGCCCTGGCGCGTCGGCACTGTGCACATGCAGGCCGGCCCGTCGGTGGTGGCCCACGTGCATGGCGATCTGGCCGACGGCGACGACGTTCGGCTAGCCTTGAAACTCGACCGCTCGGGCCAGGCTGTCATGCTGGCCCTGCCCATACGGAACACACCGCATATGGAAGACGACAAGATCCTGCGCGAAACCGCCTGCGACCCGAAGTTCCGTCGCGCGCTGGTCACCGACGGCAAATCCGCCGTGGGCATGGCCGTGACGCAAGCGCTGCTCGATGCCGGCGCCGCGGAAGTCTTTCTGGGCGACCCGCAGCTTTGGCGCAAAGAGCCGGCTTTCGAAACGCTGGCCGCCGATCCGCGCATCAAGGTGGTGCCGCTGGACGTCACCGACACCGATTCGCTCGAACGCGCCGCCGGCGAATACGGCGGCAAGGTCGAGATCCTGGTCAACACCGCCGACATGGAGCGCGAAGGCGGCCTGCTTCATGCCAAAGACGTCAACACCGCCCGCAACCTGTTCGACATCAACGTGCTGGGCATGATGCGCCTGGCCCATGCCTTCGGCCCGGCCATGTGCGCGCGCGCCGCCGACGGCACGCGCAATGCCGTGGCCTGGGTCAACGTGCTGTCGATCTACGCGCAGATGAACCTGCCGGCGCGCGCCGTGTGGTCGGCGACCAAGGCCGCGGCGCTGTCGCTGGCGCAGGGGCTGCGCGCCGAGATGCGGCCTTCGGGCGTGCGCGTGCTCAACGTCTTTCCCGGCCCGCTCGACCACGAATGGGAGCAGCTGACGCCGCCGCCGCGCGTGGCGCCCAAGGCGGTGGCCCAGGCCATTGTCGGCGCGCTCAAGGACGGCCTGGAAGAAGTCTACGTGGGCGACGTGGCCAAGGAATTCCGCGTGCGCCTGACCGAAAACCCCAAGGGCCTCGAACGCGAGCTGGGCGCCTGAGCCTGCCGCCAACATAGATAAGGAATCGAGCATGAGCGCACAAATCCTCGCCCAATTCATGGGCGCGCTGGCTAGCGGCGGGATCCGCATTGTCGATCTCACCGAAACGCTGACGCCGGAATTTCCCACCATCGTGCTGCCGCCGGAATTCGGCCAGGCCTGGCCTTTCCGCATCGAAGAAATTTCGCGCTACGACGAGCGCGGACCGGCCTGGTACTGGAACAACTTCTCGTGCTCGGAACACACCGGCACGCACTTCGACGCGCCGGTGCATTGGGTCTCGGGCAAAGATCTTCCCGACAACACCGTCGACACCGTTCCGCTCTCGGCCTTCATCGCCGGCGCCTGCGTGATCGACTGTTCCGAGCCCAGCGCCAAAGACCCCGACTTCCTGCTCACCATCGACTACGTCGAAAAGTGGGAGGCGCAGCACGGCCGCATTCCGGCCGGCTCGTGGGTGCTGATGCGCACCGACTGGTCCAAGCGCGACAAGGCGGTGGACTATCTCAACATGAAACCCGACGGCCAGCACACGCCCGGCCCCGACGCCGAGGTCGTGCCCTGGCTCATCAAGGAACGCGACGTGCACGGCTTCGGCACCGAATCGGTCGGCACCGATGCCGGCCAGGCCATGCACTTCGACCCGCCTTTTCCCTGCCACTACTTCATGCACGGCAACAGCCGCTACGGCCTGCAGTGCATGACCAACCTGGATCAGCTCCCGCCCACCGGCGCGGTAATCTTCTCCGCGCCGCTGAAGATCCGGCACGGCTCGGGCAGCCCGCTGCGCGTGCTGGCCATGGTGCCGGGCAAGTCTTGAACCCGCTTTTCATCGCAGTACCCCTTTCCGAAGCATCAATACTGATAAGACCGGAGGATTTGTCATGAAGTCCATGAAATTGACCCTGGCCGCCACGGCCGTCGCAGCTCTCTTCTCCCTGCCGGCCATGGCCCAGGTCAAGATCGGGGTGATCTCCTCGGCGACCGGCCCCACGGCGCTGGTGGGCATCCCGCAAAAGAACACCGTGCCGCTCCTGCCGACCAAGATCGGCGACCTCACCGTGCAGTACATCGCGTTCGACGACGGCAGCGACACCACCGCCTCGGTCACCGACGTCAAGAAACTGATCTCCGAAGATCACGTCGACGCCATCATCGGACCCACGGGCACCCCCAACGCCATGGGCGTGATCCAGTTCGTGGCCGAAGCCGGCGTGCCCATGCTGGCCCCGGTGGGCGGCGCGGACGTGGTGCTGCCCATGACGCCGCAGAAGAAGTG
Source organism: uncultured Bordetella sp. (assembly GCA_937881145.1). GTDB lineage: Bacteria > Pseudomonadota > Gammaproteobacteria > Burkholderiales > Burkholderiaceae_B > Bordetella. The sequence goes on along the minus strand of CALGFL010000455.1, from coordinate 1,814 downwards.
GGTGTTCAAGACCACGCAGAACGACGACATCATCGCCACGGCGCTGGTCGACCACATGGTCAAGACCGGCATCAAGACGCTGGGGCTCATCGGCCTGTCCGATCCCTTCGGCGAGAACTGGTTCAAGGTCGTGAACGGCCTGGCCGCCAAGGCCGGCATCAAGATCGTCGCCAGCGAGCGCTTCTCGCGCGCCGACACCTCGGTCACCGGCCAGGCCCTGCGCATCCTGGCCGCCAACCCGCAGGCCGTGCTGGTGGCCGCGCCGGGCGCAGCCAGCGTGCTGCCCGAGAAGACCCTGGTCGATCAGGGCTACAAGGGCCAGTTCTACCAGACCCACGGCGCCGCCCTGCCCAGCTTCCTGAAGCTGGGCGGCAAGGAAGTCGACGGCACCATCCTGGCCGCCAGCCTGATGCTGGTGCTGCCCGAGATCCCCGACAGCAACCCGTCCAAGGCCGTCGCCCAGAAGTACATCGACGCCTACAAGAAGCTCTATAACGGCCAGACGCCCGCCACCTTCGGCGCCAATGTCTATGACGCCGGCCTGCTGCTCGAACGCGCCATCCCCATCGCCGAGAAGTCGGGCAAGCCGGGCACCAAGGAATTTCGCAGCGCGCTGCGCGATGCCCTGGAGCAAACCAAGGACCTGGTCGGCACGCAAGGCGTCTACAACATGACGCCCGAGGACCACAGCGGCTTCGACGAACGCGGCCGCGAGCTGATCACGGTCAAGAACGGCCAATGGACGCTGCTCAAATAAGCCCATTCATTTGAGCCCATTCGCATGAGTGCACAGATCGTCCTGCTACTCGGGCAGGATGGCTTGACCAACGGCGCGATCTACGCGCTGTTGGCCTTGTCCATCATGCTCGTTTTCACCGTCACGCGGGTGCTGTTCATCCCGCAAGGCGAATTCGCCGCCTTCAGCGCGCTGACCATGGCGGCCATACAGGCCGGCAAACCGGCGGCGCTGGTATGGCTGCTGATGGCCTTCGCCATCTGCGAGGCGCTGGCCGACCTGTGGGCCATGCACAAGCGAACGGGCCGCATCCGCCTGCGCGCCCTATTCCTGTGCAAGCTGGCTTATCCCTTCGTTCTGGCGGCGCTATTGCGCACCTTGCCGCTGGCGCAACTGCCCATGCTCGTCCAGGCCCTGCTCACGCTGGCCCTGATCGTGCCCATGGGACCGCAGATCTACCGCCTGTTCTACCAGCCCATCGCCACGGCCTCGTCGCTGGTGCTGCTCATCGTTTCCGTCGCCCTGCACCTGGCCCTGCAAGGTCTGGGGCTGCTGGCCTTCGGCGCCGACGGCGGCCGCACCACGCCCTTCATCGACGCCTCGCTCACTTTGGGCAATCTGCGCGTCAACGGCCAGGCCGCCTGCGTGGTGCTCGTGTCCATCCTGCTGATCGTCGCGCTCTACCTCTTCTTCGGCCGCACCATGTACGGCAAGGCGCTGCGCGCCGTGGCCTACAACCGCGTCGGCGCCCGGCTCATGGGCATCTCGCCCACGTTCGCCGGCAAGGTCACCTTCTTCTTCGCGGCCCTGGTCGGCGCCGTCTCGGGCCTGCTCATCGCGCCCATGACCACGCTGTATTTCGACTCGGGCTTCCTGCTCGGCCTGAAGGGCTTCGTCGGCGCCATCATCGGCGGGCTGGTCAGCTACCCGGTCGCCGCGATCGGCTCGGTCCTGGTGGGCCTGATCGAATCGTTCTCCTCGTTCTACGCCAGCTCGTACAAGGAAATCGTCGTGTTCACGTTGATCATCCCCGTCCTGCTGTGGCGCTCGACTAAGATACGGCACGTCGAGGAAGAGG
>CALGFL010000454.1 GCA_937881145.1 uncultured Bordetella sp. | reverse complement strand
GCTCACGCGGATCTCGCCCGATGACGGCGCGACGAAGCCGCCGACCATAGAAAGCAGGGTGGACTTGCCGCAGCCCGAAGGCCCCAGCAGCGAGACGAATTCGCCTTCGCGCACGCTCAGGTCGATGTCGGTCAGCGCCAGGTGCGCACCCCGGCCCGGCACCTCGAAACACTTGGACAGTCCCGCGATCTCGATCAGGCTCTTGGGCATGACTCGGCCTTATTGCAGCGGCGCGGTCAGGTCATCGCGGCGAAAGTCCGACACCTTGAGCGGATGCTTGAGCAGGCCCAGTTTGGCGTACTCGTCGAACATGGTCTGGATGGCGGTGAAATCGGGATGGGCGCCGGGATCGCGGGCAAAGTCCTTGTCCGTCAGCACGTAATCCTGCAGCGCCGCGACCGGCGCGCGCGTGATCTCGGAGTCGACCTTGAGCGTTTCGTCGCGGTGCGCGAGAGCCATCTTCATGGCGCGGGTCAGGTCGCGCACATAGCGCTTGATCAGCTCGGGCGATTTGTCGGCGACGTCCTTGCGGCAGACCTCGACGATCTGCACGGTGTTGGGCATCAGGTCCTGCATCGAGAAGAGCGGATGTATGCCGCCCTTGGTCTGCGCGCGGCCAGCGAAGGGCTGCACGAAAACGGCCGCATCGACCCGGCCGCTGCGCAGCGCCGCTTCCGAACCGGGGAAGCCGGTTTCCACCAGTTTGACGTCCTTGGACATGTCCAGGCCGTGCTTGTGCAAGATGGCGGCCAGTTGCCCGGCCACGCCGGAGCCGTACACGTTCACGCCGATGGTCTTGCCCTTGAGATCTTCGACGGTCTTGATGGGCGAACCGTCCATCACGCCCCAGTACACCGAGAACGACTTGGCGCTCTCGCCGGCGTGCTGGGCCACGATATAGGCCTTCAGGCCGCCGTTGACAGCGCCTTGTCCCAGCGAGAGCGGGGCCTGCGACGAGCAGTCCAGCGCACCCGCCAGCATGGCCTCGACCATGGGGGCCGTGCCCTGGAAGTGCGTCCATTCGATCTTGTAGGTCTTGCCCAGGTCGGGGAAGGCGTCGGGCTGGCGCATCATCCAGTACTTGGCTTCTTCGGCGGGAATGGTCCAGCCCACATGCAGCGTGGGAATGTCCTTGGCGAGCGCCGCGAAGGACAGGCCGGCCAGAACGACGGATAGAACGTACTTCATCGGTTTGAAAGCCATGTGAGTGAACTCCAGTGGTACGTGCCGTGAACAGTCGAGCGCCCTCGCGAACGGGGGCCGATGGAAATCGAATTACCGGGTCTGAGCTTGCTGGTCTTGCATATTGATTTCGAGAATGCGTACCAGGCGGGCCAGCGCGTCGCGCTGAAAGCGCTGCGCCTGCTGCGCGTCCCAGGTATAGAGCCCTTGCCCGGTCTTCACGCCCAGCTCGCCTGCCCGCATCTTGTCGTCGATGATGCGCGGCGCGGCATAGCGCGCGGGATCCAGGCGCGAACTGAGATAGCGGCTCGCGTGATAGAGAATGTCCAGGCCACCGAAATCGATGAATTCCACGACACCCATGGCCGCGTAGCGCGGGCCGAAGCCATAGCGTATGGCCTTGTCGATGTCGGCCGCCGTGGCGGTGCCTTCTTCGATCATGCGGGCCGCCTCGTTCATGACCAGGGTCTGCAGGCGCGGCACGATGTAGCCGGGCTTGTCGTTGCACACCACCGGCACCTTGCCGGCCGCTCTCAGCGCGGCCAGCGTGTCCTCGAGCACCGCGGCCGACGTGCCGGCGTGCGGCGAGACTTCCACGAGCGGAATCAAATAGGCGGGGTTGAGCCAGTGCGTATTGAGAAAGCGCTGCGGATGCGCGAGAAGCCCGGCCAGCTCGCTGGCCAGCATGGTGGATGAGGACGAGGCGACGATGGCGTCGGGCGCGGCATGCCGGCCCACGAATTCCAGGGCTTCGCGCTTGGCATCGAGTGTTTCAGGCACGGCCTCGAAAAGCAGGCGGGCCGCGGCCAGCGCGGCGGGAGCGCCGGCGCGGTTCACGAGCCTCACCCGGCCGGGAGCGGTTTGCGCGGTGGCCTGGTCCACGCAGCCCAGTGCCAGCAGCCGCGAGAAGATATCGCGCAGTTCGTCGTGAACCTCGGTCTGCAGTTTGCTCCAGGCCTGGTCCGTGCGCGAGCGCAGGTCGATCAAGGTGAAGTCCTGTCCGGCCAGGGCATAGGCCGCCGCGATGCCGCGACCCATGCGGCCCGCACCGAAAGCAGCTACCGATGCGCGGGTCATGGTGCCCCCTTGGCGCTGCGCGCTCACAATCCTTCCCCGCTGACCAGCTGGCGCTTGAGCGCGTCGGGTGTGAGTGCGGCCAGGCCCAGGGCGCCGATCGTGCGCGGGCCGCGCTTGAGATCCTTGCCGCTGATGGCGCCGGCGATGGCGAGCAGGCCGCTGGCGATGGGCGCCGAAGCGCCGCACCAATCGGCCACCGACACCAGGAAGGCCAGGCCGTAGTGCACGTCCTCGGTCATGTAGCGGTGCGTGAGCAGGTCGATGTTTTCACGCCAGTCGCCGCTGTCGACCAGGCGCTGGTGCGCGTCGCCGTACATCCATTGATCGCCGACGTAGTGGTCGCGCAGCGGAAAATGCGGCGCCTCGTAGCCCAGCTTTTCGCGCACGTGGATGCGCTCCTGGTCGAGCAGGTCGGTAACGGAACGGATGGCCGGCTGCGTTCCTTCGTTGTGGATGTCCCAGGAGGGGAAATGCTGCAGCGGTCCCGCGTTCATCAGGATGAGCGGCGGGTGAATGACGGGACCGGCGTTCATCAGCGCGCCGGACAGCGCGTCTTCCACGGGTTCGACGGGGTAGCCCTGGCGCAGCACCTTGAAGGCATGGTCGGACAGGCGGGCCGGGAACACGCCGGTGGGCAGGCGCGTGGCGTAGCTGGTGATGGTGACCTGATGCTCGCCGTGCTTGCGCGCCAGGTAAGGCAGCGTGCCGGTCTCGCAGAAGGCCACGTCGGCCCGGTTGCCGGCCTGGCGCAGGGCGCGCCACATCACCAGGCTGCCGAAGGTGCCGGGCGGCAGGAACACCACCTGCCCGTCCGCGAGATGCGGCGCCAGTTTGTGCGCAATGTCTTGCTGGGCGAAAGCCGGCGTGGGCACCACGATGAGCTCGGCGCCGCGCACGGCCTCGCCGATGTCGGGCGTATAGAGGGCGATGCGCAGATCGTGCTCGCCGTTCTTGTCCTTCATGGCGATGGCGTAGCCTTGCGTGCGCTGCGCGGCCTGGCGGCGCCATAGGCGAACCTCGTGTCCGCGCAAGGTGAAATCCGCCGCCGCCGCATAGCAGCCGTGTCCGCCGCCGAGTATCGCTACCTTCATCGTGAATCCCCAGGTACGAGCGGGCCGCATGGAAGATTCCGGTCGCCGCTCTTCAAGATGTATGCACATGCATGTATATGCAGAGTAGAGGAGACGGCAAACCTGGAATAGCTAGGGAATTCCTGGGGGGTCGGACCGCGGCGCATCGTTACGCCGGACGGGATGAGGAATAGAATTTCCTGCAAGCCGGATTCTGTTCGGGTAGATCATGCTCAATTCCCTCAGTGTCGTGTTTGTCGTCATGACGTTGGCGAATTTCATGAGCCTGGTGATCTTCGGATCGCTGCGTCATGCGGCCATCCCCGGCGTCGGCCGATGGATGGCGGCAAACGTGCTGGCCATCGCCGGCATGGTTCTGTATGCACTGCGCGATGTCAGCCCGAATTTCCTGCTGGTGATCCTCAGCAATGCCCTGTTCTGCTTTTCGATCGTGCAGGGTTACCAGGGATGCAGGCAGTTTTGTCTGCAGCCTCCCGCAACGCCGGGCCCCTATATCGCCGTGGTGCTTGCCATGGCGGGCATTGGCTACCTGAACAACGGCAGGCAGGATTTCGGCGCCCGCGTCATCGTCTTTTCGATTTTCTTCGTCTGCATGTACGCCGCCATGGGCCGGCTTCTCTGGGTTCACCGGAAACCGGAGCGGCCGTTCTATGCCTACGGATTCATGCTGGGCGTTCTGGCCGTGGGGGTGCTGGCCAGCGCGGCGCGGGGGCTGACCTTCGCCATCGGCGTGGCGCATCAGAAAACCCTGCTGCTGCCCACGACCTTGAATATTGTCTTCGTCTTTACGCTGCTGCTGGTCTTGCCCGCCCTGTCGATCGGCATGGTCATGCTCGCGCACGACAACATGACCGAGCGCCTGGAGCACTGGGTCAATCAGGATGAACTGACGGGGGCGCTCACCCGGCGCGGCTTTTTCGCCAAACTGCACGCGGTGATCAAGCAGACGAGCCAGGCCAGCGGCGTGTTTTCGGTGGCCATCGTCGATCTGGATCACTTCAAATCCATCAACGATCAATACGGCCATGCGATGGGCGACCTGGTGCTGACGCGCGTGGGCCAGCTCATCGTTTCGTCGCTGCGCGAGGCCGATGTGTTCGGCCGACTGGGCGGCGAAGAGTTCGTCATCATGTTTCCGGGCCTGCATCGGCGCGAAGCCGCCTCCAGGCTCGAGGCGTTGCGCGTGGGTCTGCGCGACGATTTTGCCCGCACGCAGGACGACGCCGTGCCTGTTTTTACCTTCAGTGCCGGAGTGGACGAATACCGAGTGGGCGAGCCGATGGAAAATCTGATGCATCGCGCGGATACGGCGCTGTACGCGGCCAAGGCGCAGGGCCGCGATCGGGTCGTGTCCGCCGATCAGGTGCCGGCCGAGCCGCGGGAAGCGCCCGACGCCGGCGCCGCCGATACGGCCGATCCGGCATGGATCCGATCGACCATCAGGGCCGACGACTGAGGCGGCGGGCTTATCCGCTGCCGGCTCACGCCGACCGGCGCCGATAACCTCGCGCGGCCTGCAGCAGGCTGCGCGTGTATTCATGATCGGCTTGCCCCTGCCGGATCGCCTCGGTCGTCGTGTGTTCGACGATCTCGCCCTGGCGCATTACCGCGATGCGCGTGCACAGAAAGCCCACTACGGCCAGATTGTGGCTGACCAGAATGAGCGTAAGGCCGCGCTCGCGATGCAAGCCGCGCAGCAGGTTGAGAATCTCCGCCTGCACCGAGACATCCAGCGCCGAGGTCGGCTCGTCGAGCAGCAGCACGCGGGGTTCGACGATGAGCGCGCGGGCGATGGCGACGCGCTGGCGCTGCCCGCCCGATAGCTGGTGCGGATAGCGAAAGCGAAAGGCCGGTCCCAGGCCCACCGAGCGCAAGGTCTCGGCGATGCGCTCATCGTGCCGGTCCATGCCGTTGATGACGAGCGGTTCGCGCAAGGTGCGGTCCACGGTGAAGCCCGGGTGCAGCGATGCATAGGGGTCCTGGAAGACCATCTGCGTCGCGCGCGGCGCGGGGGCGGCTTTCGACGACGGGTCGGACTGGGCGCCGAGCGCGATGCGGCCCGCGGCGACCGGCGTCATCCCGCCGATGGCGCGCAGCAGCGTCGTCTTGCCCGAACCCGATTCGCCCACGAGACCGTAGGCCTCGCCTGCGGCGACCTGGAAGCTGGCGCCGCGCACCGCCCGCACCGGACCGCCGCGGCCGGGAAACTCGATGCTTACGTCCTGCACGTCGATCACGGCGCGTCTCCTTCGGCGGCTTGCTGCCCGGCCGTGCCGCGCCAGGCCGGGTCGCGTTCGATCACGGGCAGGCGGTCGGGCGGATCGGCCAATGCGGGGCTGGCGGCGAGCAGGGCGCGGGTGTAGGGGTGCCGCGCGCGGTGCAGTTCGCGGGCTGCGCAGGTCTCCACCACGCGGCCGGCATACATCACGGCCACGCGGTCGCAGAAGGCGCCAACCAATGGCAGGTCGTGGCTGATGAAGATCAGGCCCGTGCCGTGCCGGGCGATCATGTCGTCCAGCACGTCCAGCACTTGCATGGCCACCAGCACGTCGAGCGCGCTGGTGGGTTCGTCGGCCACGAGCAGGCGCGGCCCGTTGGCCGCCATCATGGCGATCATCACGCGCTGCCCCATGCCGCCGGACAGCTCGTGCGGATAGGATGCGGCGACCCGCCTGGCGTCGCGGATATGCACAGCGTCCAGCGATGCCAGCACCCGTTCGTCCATGTCGCGCCGCTTCATGCCGGGATTGCGCAGCGCCCAGGCTTCGCGCATCTGGCGGCCCACGGTCATCACCGGGTTGAGCGAGTATTTCGGATCCTGCAGGATCATGCCCATCTCTTGCCCGCACAGCCGGCGGCGCTCGGCCGCGGGCATGGCGAGCAGATCGCGCCCCGCATAGCGCAGGGCCTGCGCCGACACGCGGGCCGTGGGCGGCAGTTGTCCCAGCAGCGCGCGGCCGGTGAGGGATTTGCCCGAGCCCGATTCGCCGACCAGCCCCAGGCGCTCGCCCGGCGCCAGCGTGAGCGACACGCCGCACACGGCCGGCGCCCATTGCCGATCCGGGCCGGGAAAGGCCACGTGCAATTGCTCGATTTCACAAAGCATGGCAGCGCTCACGGCAGCTCCTTCGGGACGCGCAGACACATGCTCAGTCTCCATGTCGCGGATCGAAGACGTCGCGCAGACCGTCGCCCAGCAGATTGAAGGCCAGGCTCACGACCAGGATGGCCAGGCCGGGCAGCGTGGAGACCCACCAGGCGTCGAGCAGCACATTGCGGCCCGAGGCCACCATCTAGCCCCATTCCGGGCTGGGCGGCTGTGCGCCCAGGCCCAGAAAGCCCAGCCCCGCCACGCTCAGTATGATGCCGGCCATGTCCAGCGTGGCCCGCACGATCACCGACGAGGCGCACAGCGGCACGATGTAGCGCAGCAGCAGGCGCATGCGGGAGGCGCCCTGCATGCGGGCGGCATGGATGAAGTCCGCGCGCGCATGGCGCAGCGTCTCGGCGCGCGCTAGCCGCGCATAGGCCGGCCAGGCCGTGATCGAAATGGCGAGCACTGCGTTGAACACCCCCGGCCCCAGTGCCGCGGCCAGCGCCAGGGCCAGCACGATCTTGGGAAACGCCAGCGCAATGTCGGTCAGGCGCATCAGCACGCGGTCGACCCAGCCGCCGAAAAAGCCCGCGGCCGTGCCGATGAGAAGGCCGATGGGCACCACCACCACGACCACCAGCACGGCGATGGCCAGCGTCAGGCGCGCGCCGTGCACCAGGCGCGAGAGAATGTCGCGGCCGAGCTCGTCGGTGCCCAGCCAGTGGCCGGGGCTGCCGGGCGGCAGCAGGCGGTCGGCCAGGACCTGCCTGAGCGGGTCCTGCAGCGGCAGCAAGGGGCCGATCAGCGCGGTCAGGACCAGCAGCGTCAGCACCACCAGGCCGCACAGCGTCATGGGGTTGGAGGCCAGCCGGCGCCAGCGCCGATAAGCCTGGCCCAGCATTGCCTGCGTGCGCGAGGCGGGCTCGGCGCTCAGGAGCCAGGCGCGGCGGCCCGCGTTCGAAGCTGTCTGGGCTGCGGGCTTCATGTCCGCACCCGCGGGTCGAAGACGCGATACAGCATGTCGGTAGCCAGGTTGATGAGTATGAACAGAGCGCCGATGGTCAGCGTGCTGCCCAGCACGGCGCTCATGTCGGCGTTCATCAGCGCGCCGGTGAGATACGAGCCGATGCCGGGCCAGGAAAAGACGATTTCGGTGAGCACCGAGCCTTCCAGCAGATTGCTGTAGGCCAGCGCAGTGATGGTCAAAAGCGGCACGGCGATGTTGCCGAAGGCATGACGCCACACCACGCGCCGCTCGGGCACGCCCTTGACCCGCGCGGTGACGATGTATTCCTGGCTGAGCTGCTCGAGCATGAAGGCGCGCGTCATGCGGCTCAGATACGCCACCGAGTAATAACCCAGAATGCAGGCGGGCAGCGCGATGTGCGCCACCGCGTTGCGAAATACATCCCAGTCGCCCGCCAGCAAGGCGTCGATCAGCAGGCTGCCGGTGCGCGTGTCGACCATGCCGTCATAGGCCGGGTCGATGCGGCCGGGGCCGGCCACCCAGTGCAGCTTGGCGTAGAACAGCAGCAGGCCCATGAGGCCCAGCCAGAAGACCGGCATCGAGCTGCCTATCAACCCGACGAAGCGGGCCACGTGATCGACGGCGCGGTTGTGGCGCGTGGCGGCCACCACGCCCAGCGGCACGCCCACCAGTATGCCGATGAGGGTGGCCAGCGTGGCCAGTTCGAGCGTGGCGGGGAACACGCGCAGAATGTCGTCGCGCACCGGATTGGACGTGAGCAGCGACGTGCCAAGATTGCCGTGCAGCACGTCGCGCACGTATAGGACGAACTGCACGGGCAGCGGCCGGTCCAGCCCCATCTGCGCGCGCGCCGCGGCATAGGCGCCGGCCGACGCGTGATCGCCCAGCACGGCCAGCACCGGGTCGATGGGCACCTTGCGGCCGATGAAGAACGTCACGGCCAGAAGCCCGGTGAACGTGGCGGCCAGCGTCAGCACCCAGCCGCAGACGCGGACCGTCCAGCGCAGCGCCGCCTTGCCCGGCGTCATTTCTTGGTCAGATGACGGTACGACACCAGATCGTTGATCGGGCCGACTTCGATGCCGCTCACGCCCGGGCGCATGGTCACTTGCGAGACGCGCTGGAACATGATGACGAAGGGCGAGTTCGCCAGCATCTGCTTCTGCATGATCTCGTAGAGATGGGCGCGGCGCTGCGCCGAAGGCTCGGCCAGGGCGGCATCGGTTTCCTTGGTCAGCTGCGGGATGTTCCAGCCGTTGCGCCAGGCCAGCATCTTGTAGGGCGAATTGTCGGAATTGTCCGGATTCCAGGCAAAGCCCTGCGCGTTGCTGTGCGGGTCGATGTAGTCGGCCGACCATTCGCCGATGTAGATGTCGTGCTTGCGCGCGCGGTACTTGGCCAGGGTCTGCTTGTTGTCGCCCGGGATGAGTTCGACCTGGATGCCGGCCTGCGCCAGATTGGCCTGTATGGCCTGGGCGATGTCGCTATAGGGGTAGCCGTTGCGCACGTCCATGGTCACCTTGAAGCCGTTGGGCAGGCCGGCCTTGGCCAGCAGCGCCTTCGCCTTGGCGAGATCCGGGTGATAGGGGTTGTCGTCGATCGCGCCCAGAAAGCCTTCGGGCAGGAAGGTCTGGTGGACCTTGTAGGTGTGCTTGGCGATGTGGTCCTGAATGCCCTGGTAATCGATCAGCCACTTGATGGCCTGTTGCACCTCGGGCTTGGCCAGGTCGGGGTTCTTCACGTTCAGGCCCAGGTACAGCAGCGTGGCCTGCGGCACGGCCATCGACTTGGCCTTGCCGCTCTTGGTCAGCGCGTCGATGTCGTTGTCGCCCAGGTTGCGGGCCATGTCCGCGTCGCCGTTCTCGATCAGCAGGCGCTGTCCGGCGGTTTCCGGCACGTGCTTGAGCACGATGCGCTTGAGCAGGGCCGGGTCGGCGTGGGCGTCGTCGCGCTGCAGGATCAGGCTGTCGTTGGCGGTCCACTTCACCAGCTTGAAGATGCCCGAGCCGGCTTCGTGCGTGCGCAGCCAGGCGTTGCCGAAGTCGTTGTTCTGCTGATGTTGTTCCAGCAGCTTGCGATCGACCACCGAGGCGGGCCAGGCGCCCAGCACGTTGAGCACGAAGGTCGGCGAGTAGACGTGGTCGGTGGTGATGCTGACCGTTTCGTCGTCGATCTTGCGCACGTTCTCTTTGACATTGGCCGTGGTCAGGCCTATGCCTTGCAGCACCGCGGCCGCGCCCTTGTCGAGCAGCACGCAGCGCCGGATGGACCAGGCCACGTCGTCGGCCGTCAGCGGGTTGCCCGAATGGAACTTCAGCCCCGGGCGCAGCTTGAAGGTGTAGGTCAGCCCGTCGGTGCTCACGGTCCACGACTGTGCCACGTCGCCCTTGAAATGCGAGGGGTCGGCCAGGTCGACCCGCACCAGGCGATCGTAGGTGTTGGCGACGTACTCCTCGGGCATCAGCTCGTAGACCTCGCCCGGATCGAGGGTCGAGAACTCGTCGAGCATGGTGGCCATCACCAGCATGTCCTTCGGCGTGCCGGCCTGGGCGGGCTGCAAAGCGACCAGGGTCGTCGCCAATGCGCAGGCCAGGGTTGTCGATCGCAGCAATGCCGCGCCAAATGCCAGTTTCATGGAAGCTCCGAGTGACGTTGTGAAAACCAGAGGGTAAGCCTACATCAGGCGTAGCGTATGACCGGCGCCGTCTTCGATCAAGGGCAGGGCGATTCGCGAGCCCGGCAGTTCGTAGTGCCACCACTCGCTGGCGATGTGCGTGAAGCCGGCCGCGTGCATGATGCCCAGCAACAGCAGGCGGTTGCGCTGCACGGCTTGCGGCAGGCCGGCGTGAAAATGGGCCGAGGCCAGGGTCATGTCGTCAAAGCCCGTGCCCATGTCCAGCGCCTGTCCGTCGGCATCCGTCAGCGTCAGATCCAGCGCCGCGCCGCGGCTGTGGTTCGAGCCCTGCCTGGGGTCGGCGATATAGCGCGCGTCGGGCAGGAAGTCCCACAACACGTGCTGCGCCTGCGGCGGCCGGTAGGCGTCGAAGATGCGCAGGATGCAGCCGGCCAGCCCGGCGATGTCCACGGCGCGGCGCAAGGCCGCCTCGGCCTGGGCCAGCAGCAGGCAGTGCGCCTGGCGGTAGATGGGCTTGCCGGTGATGTTGCCGGACGTGGCGTAGGCCAGGTCGATCTCGACGCCGTGCGTTTCGGGGGTGATGTGGACGAGGGAAGTGGCGTTCATGAGAGAAATGCAGAGAGCGGCGCGTTGATGCACCGCATGTGCGAACGAAGGTGTTTTGTATGCCGATGGTACAGGTCTTCGATCGACTGGCGCTTACCTTTCGAGTTGGTTATCATAGGTAATGATATTGATTCTCAATATTGATAATAACTGCGCCTTTCCTGGGTTTTCATGGTTCCTCCTTCGTCCGCAACGCTGGTATCGCCCGCTTCCCGGCGGACCGGGCCGCGTGCCGCCGCGCGCCGGGGCGTCTTCATCAAATGGCTGCGCAAGGCGCACGGCTGGCTGGGTTTGTGGGGTGCGGCGATGGGCCTGATGTTCGGCATCAGTGGCTTTTTCCAGAATCACCGCGCGGTGATGACGCTGGACACGCCCGCGCCGGTCGTCACCCGCATCCGCATGCAGGTGCCCGAGACGGTGCCGCAGGCCCCGGCGGACGTGGCGGCGTGGCTGCAGCGCGAGTGGAATCTGATCAAGCCCGTGGAGCACGTCGCGCGCATCGCCGGCCAGGCGGTCTCCTGGAGCGGCCAGACGGTGCAGATGCCCGAACACTGGCAGATGCGCTTTCGCACGCCGCGGTACCTGATCCAGGCGGATTACACGCCTGCGACCCGCCAGGTGTCGGCGCGGCAGATGGTGCCGGGCTGGCTGGGCGTGATCGAGAACCTGCACCGCGCCGACGGCGTCGGCATGGCCTGGGTGCTGCTGTCCGACACCATCGCGGGCAGCCTGGTTCTGCTGTCGCTTACGGGCCTGCTGCTATGGACCGGACTCGAGCGCAATAAGCTGGTGGGCGCGACGGTTCTCGCGGCGTCGATGGCGGCGGTGCTGGCGGCAACGGCCGTGACGCTGTAAGGGCGCGCCTGCCCGCCGAAGCAAACGGCGGCGGGCGCCGCCGCCGTTTGGATGACATGCTATCTAAACGACGGGCCCCTTGTCCTGCCTGACCAGCGTGACCGCCTCGTCGATGTCGCGATACAGACGGTCGAGCAGGGGCTTGCCTATCATCGCTTCCAGCTCTTGATATTTCTGGTCGATCTTGGGCCGCATGCGCTCGATCAGCTTGCGGCTCTTGGGCGTGAGCGAGATTTTCTGGCGGCGCTGGTCTTCGCTCGACCGCGCGCGCACGATCAGGCCGGATTCTTCCATGCCGGCCAGGATGCGGGTCAGGCTGGGACCCAGGAGCTGGCAGTGCTTGGCGATCTGGTTGGGCTCGATGGCGCCCGTGTCGCTCAAGGTGCGCAGCACGCGCCATTGCTGCTCGGTGAGCCCCGCTTCTTTCAGTACGGGGCGGAAATGCTGCATCAGCGTTTCCCGTGCGTACAGCAGCAGGTGCGGCAGATTGCGATGATGGAAGGGGGCTTTCATGCCGCCATGTTAGCAAGGGGCAGGCTCGCGGGGCGGTATCATTGCGGCTTCGATTGCAGCGCGATTCCCATGGCCACAGAACGCAGAGGTATCCAGTCCATCGAGGTCGGCGGCGCTTTGCTGCGCGCCCTGGTCGACCACGGCGGCCCCATGCTGCTGGGAGATCTCGCGCGCAAGGCGGGCATGGCGCCCGCCAAGGCGCATCCCTACCTCGTCAGCTACTGCAATCTGGGTTTGATCCAGCAGGACGCCCCGTCGGGGCGCTACGAACTGGGCCCCTTCGCCTTGCAGATGGGGCTCATCAGCCTGCAGCGCTCCGATCCGGTGCGCACGGCGATTCCCCTGGTGGACGACATGCTGCCGCGCTTTGGCCAGACCGTCGCGCTGGCGACGGCGGGTAGCCAGGGGCCGACCATCGTCCACATCCATCCGGCGACCGACGCCATTCACGTGACCATGCGTACCGGCACGGTCATGTCCTTGCTGCAGACCGCCACGGGGCAGATCTTCGCCGCCTATCTTCCGGCCGCGACGGTCGAATCGCTGATCGCGCTGGAAGAGGCCGGCGCCTTGCAGATAGGCGCTTCGCGGCGGCCGTTCACACGCAAGGAAATCGACGCGCGCCTGGCCGAAGTCAGGCGGTGCGGGCTTGCCCGCAGCATCGACGACCCCGTCGTCGGCATCAGCGCCCTGAGCGCTCCGGTCTTCGACCACGGCCGCAACATCGTGCTGGCCATCACGCTCATCGGCCCCAGCGGCTCGGTCGACGCGTCCTATGACGGCGAGCTGGCGACGACGCTGGGCAAGTGTGCCGCCCTGGCATCCGCGCGCCTGGGCTATATCGCCGGCTAGTCCGGCTCGCTACCTGTTCCATTCGAGATCGTGCCTGGCAGGCGACGTCGCCCGCTCGCCGGGCGGAAGTCGGCATGCGCCATGGGTCTTGCTTAATTCCGATTTAGTTCGTTATTATTT
>CALGFL010000453.1 GCA_937881145.1 uncultured Bordetella sp. | reverse complement strand
GACCTTGCTGCGGTCCAGCTTGGTGTAGAAGAGCGACAGGCTTTCGGTGGCCTTTTTCACTTCGTCCAGGCGCTTGGTGCGCGCCAGCAGCAGGATGCGGTCCGCGACCTGCGCGGTCGAGATCCAGATCTTGCGGCCGGTAACCGAATAACCGCCCGGCACTTTGCGGGCAAAGGTCTTGAGCTTGGTGGTGTCCAGGCCCGCGTCGGGTTCGGTCACGCCGAAGCAGGCTTTCTCCTGGCCGGCGATGAGCGGCGGCAGAAAGCGCGCCTTTTGTTCCTCGGTGCCGAAGACCACGACCGGGTGCAGGCCGAACACGTTCATGTGCACGGCCGAGGCGCCGCTCATGCCCGCGCCGGACTGCGCGATGGTCTGCATCACCAGCGCGGCCTCGACGATGCCCAGGCCCGCGCCGCCCACGGTTTCGGGCATGGCCACGCCCAGCCATCCGCCTTCGCACAAGGCCTTGTAGAACTCGTGCGGAAAAGTGCCGGAGACATCGAGCTGATCCCAATACTCCATGTCGAAGCGAGCGCAGACGGATTGCACGGCCTGGACGATGGAAGCCTGATCTTCGGTGAGATCGAAATTCATGCGCGCATCCTTTGGGCTTGTATTGCGGCGCAGTCGCCCTCAGGCGGGGCGCACCACGCGTTCGGGGGATTCTTCATAAGGCGGGGAATAGATGACCAGGATCTGCGCGGGTTCGTCGCTGACCACGGTGAAGACGTGCAGGGCGTCCGGCGGAAAAAAGCAGCAATCGCCGGGACCGAGTTCCTTGCGTTGTCCGTTCACCTCGGCCACGGCCCGGCCGTTGATCACGTAGCAGACCTGTTCGATGCCGGGATGGGCATGGGGCAAGGCGCCTTTGCCTTTTTCGATCGTGCCGTGAATGACTTCCAGATGCCGGGATCCGACGGTTTCCGGGCCGATCAGGCGGCGGTTGAGGGTGCCGAGATGGTTGGCGGGGTGGTAGCCCGGCGTGTCGGTGGTGGACACGAAATAGACGGGGGGATTGCGGGACATCGCTTGCCTGCTCCGGCGGCCAGTTTGGCCGGATCGTAATTTTTTATGGTGAATAAATATTCTGTATATTGAATTTATAAGGGAAATATCCCGACATGGCTAGTTGCGGCGCAGCATCGAAAAAAAAAAGCCAACCCGGGTAGGGGTTGGCTTTCGGGGGAGGCAGGCCCGTGCCGGAAGATCGTCCCGGGGGCTGCTTTGAAGCCTTACGCGATCGCTTCGTCCTCGGCGGTTTCGGCGATCATGCTGCGTGCCGCCGCGCGCCGGTTCGCCGCGCTCAGCACCGCGCGGAACGACGCCGTGACGATGTCGCTGTCGATGCCCACGCCGAAGCCGGTCGGCGAATCGCCCACGCGCGTTTCCACGTAGCAGGCGGCGCGGGTGTCGGTGCCGGTGCCGATGGCGTGCTCGGTGTAGTCCATGATGCGGATCGGCTCGCCGACGGCGGCGACGAAGGCCGCCAGCGCGCCGTCGCCGCTACCCTGCACCGTGCGGCGCTGGCCGGCGTATTCGAGCTCGGCCGTGACCGTGTAGTGCTTGCCTTCGCCGGCGGACGGGTTGCTTTCGATGCGATGGCTGATCAGCGCCCAGGGCGAGGTCTGCGCCAGGTATTCGCGCTCGAAGATGCCGTACACGTCGCCGGAGGTCACTTCGCGGCCGGTCTCGTCGGTGACGCGCTGGATGGCGCGGGAGAATTCGATCTGCAGGCGGCGCGGCAGGACCAGGCCGTGCTCCTGCTCGAGCAGGTAGGACACACCGCCCTTGCCCGACTGGCTATTGACGCGGATGACCGCGTCGTAGCTGCGGCCCAGGTCGGCCGGGTCGATGGGCAGATAGGGCACTTCCCATACGGCGTCGGGCTTTTGCACGGCGAAGCCCTTCTTGATGGCGTCCTGGTGCGAGCCGGAGAAGGCCGTGAACACCAGGTCGCCCGCGTAGGGGTGACGCGGATGCACGGGGATCTGGTTGCAATACTCGGCGGTGCGGCGCACTTCGTCGATGTCGGAGAAATCCAGGCCGGGGTGGATGCCCTGGGTGTAGAGATTGAGCGCCAGCGTCACCAGGTCGACGTTGCCGGTGCGCTCGCCGCTGCCGAACAGGCACCCTTCGATGCGGTCGGCGCCGGCCATCACGCCGAACTCGGCGGCCGCCACGGCGGTGCCGCGGTCGTTGTGCGGGTGCAGGCTGACGATGATGCTGTCGCGGCGCGCCAGGTTCTTGCACATCCATTCGATCTGGTCGGCGTACAGATTGGGCTGCGTGGCCTCGATGGTGGCGGGCAGGTTGAGCACCAGCTTGCGCCCGGGCGTGGCGCCCCAGGTCTCGGCCACGGCATTGGCCACTTCCAGCGCGAACTCGGGTTCGGTGGTGGAGAAGACTTCGGGCGAGTATTCATAGCGCCAATCGGTACCGGGATGCTGGGCCATGTACTTCATGACCAGCTTGGTGCCGGTGACCGCGACGTTCTTCACCTCGTCTTTGTTCATGTTGAAGACGATCTTGCGAAAGGACGGCGCGCAGGCGTTGTAGAGGTGGATCATGGCGCGCTTGGCACCGGCGGCCGATTCCACCGTGCGGCTGATCAGTTCTTCACGCGCTTGCGTGAGCACGATGATGGTGACGTCGTCGGGAATGCGCTTCTCGTCGATGAGCTTGCGCACGAAATCGAAATCGGTCTGCGAGGCCGAAGGAAAGCCCACTTCGATTTCCTTGAAACCGATCTTCACCAGTTGGTCGAAGAAACGCAGCTTGCGCTCCACGCTCATGGGTTCGATCAGGGCCTGGTTGCCATCGCGCAGATCGGTGCTCATCCAGATGGGGGGATGGGTGATGCGCTTGCCGGGCCAGGTGCGCTCGGAAAAATCGCGTGTGAAGGGGCGGAAGGGGACGTATTTGGTGGCTGGGTTGGCGAACATCATTTCGGGGCCTCGGGTCTCGTGAATCCGTTGTGCCGGCGGATGGCCAGGGTGGCGGCCAGGGTAGCGACTGTAAAGCGGTGCCGGCATCAGTCCGCAAGGTAATGCGGGCTGGATTCTGATTTTTAAGCAGGAAGCGGGCTTGTGGCAAGCTGCGCCGCGGCAGGAAAATCCGCGGGCCAGGGGCTGCCGAACACCACGAACGCTAGGCTCGGCAACCGATCGCTAGGTCTAGGGTTAGCGCTAGAGCGGCCGAAGCGGCCAGGGGGGAGGCGATGCGGGACGCACGCACGGCGACAAACCCGGCGCGGGCGTTACCCGAGGCCGTGGCTTGTGCGAAGAAGGTGCATTGCGCGTCCATCTTTCTAGTCTTTCACATTTTTTGCGGCGGCGCAAACATTTTGCCGGCGGGTGTCGTGCCCCACGACCTTGCGGTCATCAAGCTCAGCGAGTCCGGCCGAGCGTGGGCTCGGTCGGGCGCCGCGTTGCGCGCGGCCGCTCGTCGGCTTGGAAATCGTCGCCGGCGTCCTGGCCGAGAATGGCGGTTTGCTCGCGCATCAGGGCGATTTTGCCGATGCGGTTGCTGCCCAGCTCTTTGTGGGCGCGTTGCAGGTCGCCGAGGGTGAAGGGCTCACTGCGGTCTTGCCAGACCCAGCGCAGTACGTCGACCACCTCGTCGCACAAATGGGGGCGCAGGTCGGCCAGCACGCGGCTGTCGACCGCGTAGAGGCGGCCGGCGGCCAGGCTGGAGAGTATCCAGGCCTTGAGGCTGTACCCGACGATGAGCGTCCAGATGAGCGCGAGGATGCGCCACAGCCAGGGATTGATGACACTGTTGAGGAGGCTGACGGCCGTCGGGCCCAGGATGTGTTGCCAGTTCAGGCCGATGCTCTGGTCCAGGCCCTGGATCCAGGGCGAGGCGTCGTTCAGGATCCAGGACGCGATGTAGATCCAGATGCCCGCGGCGATGACGATGCCCACTGCCAGGATGGCCAGGCGCGTCAACGACAGCTTGAAGAGGGTCTGGCCGATGAGACGACGGTCCTGGCGTATGCGATCGGGAGTGGCTGGCATGTCTGGCACGTGAAAGTGTTGGCGTACGAGGGTCGGCGTCCGATTGACCTTTATGATTGTACCTATGAGCAATCGCCCCGCCCTGGAAATTCGCCAGGGCCAGCATCTGGCCCTGACACCGCAGTTGCAACAGTCCATCCGGCTGCTGCAGCTGTCGTCGGTCGAGCTCGAAATGGAGATCTCTCAGGCGCTGATCGAAAACCCGCTGCTCGAGCGCGACGACGACCCGGCGCCGGCGGCCGAAGCGGCCGACCCCGAGCGTGAAGACTCGATGGAGCAGGCCGACTCGCTATCCGAGCTGCACACCGAGGAGATGCCGGGCGCGGGCGGGGTGTACCCCGACGACGATCTGCCGCAGGCCGCGTGCGCCGATACGCGGCGCGAGCACCTGCTGGGCCAGCTGGCGCTGACCCGCGCCCAGGCGCGCGACCTGGCCTTGGTGCGCGTGCTGATCGACGAACTCGACGACAACGGCTATCTGGGTTCGCCGCTGGACGAGATACTGACATGGCTGCCGGCCGAGCTCGAGGTCGATGCCGACGAAATGCGCGCCGCGCTGGCGCTGCTGCAGTCTTTCGATCCGCCCGGTATCGGCGCGCGCGACATGGCCGACTGCCTGCGGCTGCAGCTGCGCAATCCCGATGTCTCGCGCCTGCCCGAGGCGGCCGATAGTCGAGTGCTGGCCTGCGCGCGGCAGATCTGCGCCCAGCACCTGCCCTTGCTGGCGGCGGGCAATCCGGCGCGGCTGCGCGAAGCCCTGCAGTGCGATGCCGATATCCTGCGGTCGGCCTACGCCCTGATCGTGCGGCTGGATCCGCGCCCCGGCCGCGCCTGGACCGTGCCGGCGGCCGACTACGCCGTGCCCGACGTACTGGTGCGCAAGACCCGCCAGGGTTGGCAGGCTGTGCTCAACAGCGCGGTGTTGCCGCGCCTGCACGTCAATGGGGTCTATGCCCAGCTGCTGGGCAATCGGCGCGAAGGCGGCCACGCCGCCTTGCAGGCCCAGCTGCAGCAGGCCCGCTGGATGATCCGCAACGTCGAGCAGCGCTTCGACACCATCCTGCGGGTGTCGCAGGCCATCGTGGCGCACCAGTCGGACTTCCTCACTCACGGTGCCGCGGCCATGCGCCCCCTTATACTCAAAGATATCGCCAGCGAGCTTGGCCTGCACGAATCCACGATTTCACGGGCCACGACGCAGAAGTACATGCTCACACCTTTCGGCACGATGGAGCTCAAGCGCTTTTTCGGCACGGGAGTGGCCACCGACACCGGCGATGCGGCTTCGGCGACGGCGGTGCAGGAGCACATCCGCAAGATGGTGGCCGAGGAAAACCGCAGCAAGCCTCTGTCGGACAATCAGATCATGCAGTGTCTGTCCGAGCGCGGCATCGTCATTGCCCGCCGCACGGTGGCCAAGTACCGCGAAGCGCTGCGCATCGCGCCGGCGGCGGTGCGCAAGGCGCAGGCGCAGGTGCTGCGTTAGCGCCGCACCGTGTTGGCTTTCCTGCATGGTGCGTTATATAGTTAACGCGGTAAGCACTTCCAGCTCCGGCACGGTACGCAATACGCCATGAAATCCAGCGCCCGTCACGTTCAATGCCCGTCTCTCGCTCAGGCTGCGGGCGTTGGCGCGCGGGCGGCCATGCCTCCTCCCTCGTCTGTCGCACCTCCGACGGTTTCCGGCGTACACCCGCCGAGCATGACCGTCGCGGCCTGATACGGCCGTCTTCGCAACTCCCGCCTGATTTTCTTTTCCGGGTGAACGCCCGGTCGGCCGGAGTTCGTCACTCTCTTTCGACAGACGAGTTCCAGACATGACATCTCGAAATTCATCATGGGCCCCCATGGCCCTCTTCGTTCTTTTGTGGGGCAGCGGGGCCATCTTCACGCGCTGGGGCCTGGACCACGGCTCGCCCATTGCGTTTCTGGTCCTGCGGTTCGGACTGGCCTTGATTTTTCTGACGGCCCTGCGCGGGCGTCGCCGCTGGCTGCCCGCGCCCGGCACCGGCGGGCGCGTGGCGGTCGCAGGCCTGCTGCTGATCAGCGGCTATTCGCTGTGCTACTTCCAATCCATGGCGTACGGCGTCACGCCGGGATTGTTGGCCACGCTGCTCGGCATTCAGCCCATTCTGACCCTGCTGCTCACGGAACGGCGGTTCTCTCCCTGGCGCCTGGCCGGCCTGCTGCTTGCCCTGGCCGGGCTGGCGCTGGTGGTTTGGGAGAGCCTGGCCGTGGCGCGCTTTTCGCTTTCCGGCATTCTCTTGGGCCTGGCCGCGCTGGGCTGCATGACGGTGGGCGCGCTGATGCAAAAGCGCATCGACCAGGCGCCCGGCCAGGTGCTGCCGCTGCAATACGCGGTCAGCCTGGTGCTGTACCTGTTGTGCGTGCCCTTCCAGCCCTTCACCATCGAATGGACCTGGGGCCTGCTCGTGCCGGTGCTCTGGCTCGGGTTGGTGATTTCCGTGGCGGCGCAGCTGCTGCTCTACCGGATGATCCGCTCGGGCAACCTGGTCAACGTCACCAGCCTGTTCTACCTGGTGCCGGTGGTGACGGTGCTGCTGGACTACCTGGTGCTGGGCAACGCCCTGCCCGGGCTGGCGCTGGCCGGCATGGCGGCCATATTGGCCGGGCTGCTGCTGGTGTTCCGGCGGCAGTGAGGCGCGCCTAGATCCGGCGGTACATGTAGGTGGTCGCGTGCTTGGCCTTGCCGTCCGGGTCCCATGCGTATTCTGGGATCACGCCTGCGACTTCGAAGCCGACCGAGGCATAGAGCGGCTCGGCGACATCGCCCGTGCGCGTGTCCAGGGTAATGAGCGTCTTGCCGAGTTCGCGGGCGCGGTCGATGGCGCGGGTCATGAGCGCCCGGCCGAGACCGAGCCGGCGCGCGCGCGGATGGACGATCATCTTTGCGATCTCGCAGCGGTGCGGCTGCTTGAGCGGCATGCCGGTGATGAGCTGCACCGTGCCGAGCATATCGCCGCGGTGCTGCGCGGCGAAAAGAATTCGCCTTCCGGCGACGATCTCGGGCCGGACGCTTTCGCGCCAGAAGCGGGCCGCCTCGTCATGGGTCAGCGAGTCCATGAAGCCGATCGCCGCGCCCAGGGCGACGCTGTCGGCGAGGATTTGAACAAGCGCCGTCAGCCGGTGTTCGAGAGCGCGGGCGTCGAGCTCGACGATTTGCGGTTGCATGCAAGAGGGCCTCAGATCATGGCGATGATGTAGCGGGCGGCCTCATCACCGGTCTCGAACGACGAGGCGCCGCGCAGCCGGTACCGCAGGCAGTCGCCGGGAGCCAGTTCATGCCGTGCGCCGTCGACGGTCAGCGTGAGTGCGCCGGACAAAAGCACCAGATGATGTTCATGGCCCGCAAACGCCGGGCGGTCATAGACGATGCGCTGATGGGGCGTGATCGCGCACTCGATCATTTCGAGCTTTAACTGCCGGTTGGGCGGCGAGAGCGCGCGCCGCGAAAACCCGTGTTCGCGATCCTGCCAGACACTTTGATCGGCATGGCGCACGAGCGGCGGAAAATCCGCTTCCATCGGCGCCAGCAGTTGCGAGAGCGGCAGGCTGAAGGCCGACGCCAGGCGGCCCAGCGTCTCCGCCGTCGGGCTGACTTCGCCGTTCTCGATACGGGACAGGGTCGCCCGGCTGACGCCGCTGCGCGCGGCGAGATCCTGCAGCGTGAGCCCGCTGTCCGTCCTGAGCGTGTGCAGGTGCTCGGCGAGGGAGCGGGTTTGATTGTCGATATTCTCATCCATATTTGGGAATATATCCCAAATATGGGAATAAAGTATGGGGTTTCGGGACTTTAGACCGCCGTCGTCGGCTGGCACGATGCTTGTTGCGTGGATGCCGGTTTTTGTCCGCCTGCGTCCTTCGTTACAACTTTTAGGTGCTCAGCGCTTGCACGCATGGGTTATGACGATGATAATAATTCGCATGTATATTTGCGTCTGCAATGCCATCACTGAGCGTCAGGTCCGCGCCTGCGTCGACGCGGGCGCCGCGTCGCTGCACGACCTGCAGTTCGAACTGGGCGTGGCTTCGTGCTGCGGTCGGTGCGCCAGCACCGCTTGCGAATATCTGCCCGGCGGGCGCGCCTCCAGCGTCTGCGAGATCCGCGATGTCACCATGCCGGTGAAGCCGGCCGGGGTTCTGGCCGAGCAAGGCCAGGCCGCCAACAGTTTGTCTCTGCCCGCGACCGCCGTGGCGGCCTGAGGCTTGCGCGACTTACTTTCCCCGCAGCCTATTCGATCGTGTCACGGCAGAATTGCCGTATGACCCGAGCCAGCTCGCGTGCCGCGGCGCCCGCCGAAGGGTTCAGGTGCAAGGCCAGTTCGCTGGGCGTCGGGAGCGGCAGCAGTTCGTCGCAGCTTTGCATGCCGGGCGTCATGCAGCGCTCGGCCAGCAGCCCGATGCCAAGGCCGCCTTCGAGCGCAGCCTGCAGGCCGTGGATATTGGGGCTTTCGTAGGCGATGCGCCAGCGCCGGCCGGCGCTTTCCAGGGCATGGATGGCGCGGTTGCGGTAGACGCACCCTTGCGGAAAAACCACCAGCGGGATCGGATCGGGCAGCGGTTTGCCGGACTCGCGCTTGCCGCGCAACCAGCACAGGTGTTCGGGCCAGGCGGCCAGGCAGTCGCCCGCACCGGGCTCGCGCTTGATCAGGGCGATATCGAGGTCGCCGCGATCCAGGGCTCGGGCCAACTGCGCGCTCAGGTCGCAGCGCATGGCGATGCGGGCCTGGGGGTGGACGGCGGCGAAATCCGCCGCCAGGGCGGTTAGCTGGGGTACGGCGAAATCGTCCGGCGCGCCCAGGCGGACGACCTCCAGGCGGGGCTTGCCGCTGACGGTTTCGCGGATTTCGGTGGACAGCGCCAGCATGCGGCGGGCATAGCCCAGCAGCCGCTCGCCATCCTCGGTCAGGTCGACCTGGCGGCCTATGCGGCGAAACAGGGCGCAGCCCAGGTCGGATTCGAGCTTGCGGATCTGCTGGCTGACGGTGGACTGCGTGCGATGCACGCGCTCGCCCGCCCGGGTGAAGCCGCCGGCGTCGACAACGGAAACGAAGCTATGCAGCAGGTCCAGATCCATAATGCGGTCTTGTTGGAATGAAGTATTCGAATTTCAAATACTTTTGATCTAAACAAAGAATTTGTCAATGGATGGGGCCGGGCGCAGAATCGGTGCTCCAGATTTGGCCGTCGGCGGCCAGTCCCCACCTCCCCACCCGGCAGCCAGCCATGAAATCCTCCTTCGCCCCCGCTTTGAATCCCTGCGCGCCGCTCTGCGGCGCCGGTCCGGATGCCCGGCAGCGCACGGCCTGGGGCATGATCGCCCTCTTCTGCATTCTCTGGAGTTCGGCCTTCGCCGCGGCCAAGATGGCGTTGGAGGACTGCCCTCCCCTGATCCTGTTGACCCTGCGCTTTCTGGCGGCGGGCTTGCTGATGATGATCATGGCGGCGGCCACGGGCGGCCTGAAGGGTGGCCTGCGGCACATCGGCTGGCGCGATTTCGGGTGCCTGCTGGTGCTGGGGCTGTGCAACAACGCGCTGTACCTGGGCCTGAGCTGGATCGGCATGACGACGGTGTCCTCGGCCTTCACGGCGGTGCTGATCAGCACCAATCCGCTTCTGACCGGCCTGTTGGCCGGGCCGGTGCTCGGCGAGCGCCTGGGGTGGCGCCAGTACGTCGGGCTGTGCCTGGGCCTGGCCGGAGTGGCGCTGGTGCTGCGCTCGCGCTTTACCGGCATGCACGAAGACCCGCATGGCGCGCTGCTGGTGGCCGGCGGCCTGCTGGGCCTGGTGGCCGGCACGCTGCTTTACAAGCGCATGGCGCCCAAGACCACGATATGGGTCACGACGGGTGTGCAGGCGCTGGCCGGCGGCGTGATGCTGCTGCCCTTCGCCATGCACTACGAATCGCTGCAGCACGTGCATCTGACGGCCAGTCTGTTCTGGAACATGGTCTACATCATCGTGGGCGTGTCGATAGGCGGCTATGCCTTGTGGATCACGATTCTCAAGCGCCAGAGCGCCACGTCGGCCAGCGCCCTGCACTTTCTCATGCCCCCCCTGGGCTTGCTGTTCGGCTGGCTGATCCTGCGCGAGCCGGTGTCGTGGCTGGACATGGCGGGCATCGTGCCCATAGGCTTTGGCATCTGGCTGGCCACGCGCCGCGCTGCCTGACCATTGCAATGAGAATGAGAGGAGGCGACGAAATCGATAGGCGTGAGTCGCGGGCGAACATGCCAGGGTATGCTTGGGTTCTTACTGTCCGACTTCGAATCGGGCGCGGCATGGACCGCGCGAAGCCATCGGGAGCCCAGCATGAAAGGCGACAAGCAAGTCATTCAATATCTGAACAAGCAGCTCACCAACGAACTGACGGCCATCAACCAGTATTACCTGCATGCCCGCATGCTCGATCACTGGGGCTTCGAGAAAATGGGCAAGCACGAGCGGCAGGAGTCCATCGAAGAGATGGGCCACGCCGACAAGCTGATCCAGCGCATCTTCATGCTCGACGGGCTGCCCAATCTGCAGGACCTGCACAAGCTGCTGATCGGCGAGGCCGTGCCCGAAATCCTGGCGTGCGATCTCAAGGTGGAAGAGCTGTCGCAAGGCGTGCTCAAAGAGGCCATCGCTTTTTGCGAGACGGTGCGCGATTTTGTTTCGCGCGATCTGCTGCGCGAGATCCTGGACGACACCGAAGATCACATCGATTATCTGGAAACCCAGCTCGAGTTGATCGACAAGATGGGCTTGCAGAACTATCTGCAGAGCCAGGTGCACGCCGACGAATGAAAACCGGCATCCAATTAAAAAAGGCGTCCGACGCCCTTTTGCATGGTTGGCGCCGAAGGTTCAGTTGCTCGGCCTGGTGGGGCAGTCGCTGACCGAACCCCAGGCGTTGTTCGGCTCGCAGTATTTGTTGCGAGCGGCCCAGACGCAGGAAGGGCGCTGGAAGAAGCCCAGCTGGGAGCATTGCTCGACCGCGTTATGCAAGGCAGTCTGCCAATTGACGGCTGCGGGCTGCCCCGGTGCGCCGCCGGCCTGGGCGGTCAGGGGGGTCTGGTTGAAGCCGCCCGCGGTCTCGGGCGGCTGGCTGATAGCGGGCGGTTTTTCGAGATCGAGCGTGGCGACGTCGGACGCACCGGTCGGCAGGGCGGCATTATTGGCGTTGGCGGCGGCCTGGGCCTGATCCTGCGTGACGCTGTCGCGCGAGATCTGCACATTGGGGTCGGCGCTCTCGAACAGCGACGGGGGGCGCGTGGACCAGTCTTGCGCGGACGGCTTTTCGGGCACGCCCAGGGTGCCGTTGACCAGGGGCTGCGGCGGTTGGGCCGTATAGGGCAGGCCGTTGGCGTCGAGCGTGGGCAAGCTGGATTCGTCGGCGCCCTGGTTGACCGTGGCGTTGGAGCTCGCCGGTGGCGCGTGACTGATCATCCAGTTGCCCAACTGGATGCCGCCCCAGGCGGAGGCGCCGGCCGCCACTATGAGTATTGCAATCAGGAAACGCCAAGACATCGTTCTAGCCTCTTCTACCTGCCGACGCGTCATCAGGCCTTCTCGGAGAACACCTTGCCGCCGTGCTCGCGCATGGCGTGGAACTTGACGTCCGGGTACAGCTCCTCGGCCACGCGCAGCTGAGCTGGCGAACTGATCAGGAAGGCCGCCGCGTCGACCACATCATAGGCGATATGCGCGGCATTGGCATCCATGAACTTGCGCAGCGCGGCGGGCGAATCGGAGGTGATCCAGCGGGCCATGGTGTAACGCGAGGACATCATGCGCGCGTCCACGCCGTATTCGGTTTTCAGGCGGTGGGCCACCACTTCGAACTGCAGTTGTCCGACCGCGCCCAGCAGCAGCGCGCCGCCGGTCGCCTCGGGCCTGAAGACCTGAATGGCGCCTTCTTCGCCGAGCTGGGTCAGGCCCGTGCGCAGCTGCTTGGTGCGCAGCGGGTCCTTCACTTCGACCGCCTGGAAGAGCTCGGGCGCGAAGAAGGGCAGGCCGGTAAAGCGCAGGCTTTCGCCTTCGGTGAGCACGTCGCCCAACTGCAGCACGCCGTGGTTGGGGATGCCGATGATGTCGCCGGCATAGGCGTCGTCGAGCAGTTCGCGCCGCTGCGACATGAAGGTGACCACGTTGTTGGGTTTTATTTCTTTGCCGGTGCGGGCGACCTTCATGCGCATGCCGCGCTCGAATTTGCCGGAGCACACGCGCAGAAAGGCCACGCGGTCGCGGTGGGCCGGGTCCATATTGGCCTGCACCTTGAACACCACGCCGCTGAACTTGGGCTCTTCCGGCTTGACCTCGCGCTCGAGCGCCTGGCGCGAACCGGGCTGCGGCGCCTGCTCGACCAGGGCGTCCAGCACTTCCTGCACGCCGAAGTTGTTGATCGCCGAACCGAACAGAATCGGCGATTGCTTGCCGGCCAGAAAGGCCTCGCGGTCGAAGGCGGGGGCGGCTTCGGTGAGCAGGCCGATTTCTTCCCGGGCCTTGGCGAAGGCATCGCCGTATTTTTCGGCGATTTCGGGGTTGTCCAGGCCTTCTATCACGTCATCGTTGTCGGACAGGCGTTCCTGACCGGGGCGGAACACGCGCATGCGGTCGCGGCGCATGTCGAACACGCCGCCGAAGCTCTTGCCCATGCCGATGGGCCAGGAAAAGGGCACGGTGTCCATGCCCAGGTGCGATTCGATTTCGGCCAGCAGCTCGAGCGGCTCGCGCACTTCGCGGTCGAGCTTGTTGATGAAGGTGATGATGGGCGTGTTGCGCGCGCGGCAGACCTGCAGCAGGCGTATGGTCTGCGGCTCCACGCCGTTGGCCGCGTCGATCACCATCAGCGCCGCATCCACCGCGGTGAGCACGCGGTAGGTGTCTTCGGAGAAATCCTGGTGGCCCGGGGTGTCGAGCAGGTTGATGACGCAGTCGCGATATTCCATCTGCATCACCGACGAGGCCACCGAGAT
>CALGFL010000452.1 GCA_937881145.1 uncultured Bordetella sp. | reverse complement strand
ATCACCGAGTGGGCGGCACTGCCGGCCACCGAGATGTTCCTGCGCGACAACCGCGGCGACAGCGATTTCAGCGCTTTCATGTCGATCTGGTTCTTCGAAGAGCAGAAGCATTCGCTGGTGCTGATGGAGTATCTGCGGCGCTTTCGCCCCGATCTGGTGCCCACCGAGGAAGAGCTGCACAAGGTGCGCTTCGAGTTCGACCCCGCGCCGGAACTCGAAACCCTGATGTTGCATTTCTGCGGCGAAATACGCTTGAACCACTGGTACCGCTGCGCGGCCCACTGGCACACCGAGCCGGTCATCCGCGCCATCTATCGGACGATCGCCCAGGACGAAGCTCGCCATGCCGGCGCCTATTTGCAATATATGCGCCGCGCCCTGAACGACCGCGGCGAAGCGGTCCAACAGGACGCGCGCCTCGCTTTTGCCAAGATCGGCGTGCTCATGGCGTCGGCCAACCGCATGGCGCAGGCCATGCACCCGACCAATCTGCACGTGAACAAGGCTTTGTTCCCCAACGACACGGTGCAGTCCAGGATTCCCGAGCCGGACTGGCTCGAGCGCTGGCTCGACGCGCAGATCCGCTTCGACGGAAATTGGGAAGGGCGCGTGGCCGGCCGCATCCTGCACGTTCTGTCCAGCCTGCTCGGCGGAAATTTTGCGTCGGTCAAGGACCTGAACCGCTACCGCAAGGACGTGATCGCGAAGATGTCCGCGGCGGTGTTGCCCGTCGCCATCGCCTGAGCCGGCTTTTCCGGGCGTCCCCAGGCTTCCGGCGCGGGCCCTTGCGGCGGGCGGCTACAATCCGCACATGACTGCTGCCGCCCGATTCGAATCCAAGGTTCTTGCGCGCGCGGCCGCCCTCGAGGCGGCCAAAAAATTGCCGCGTCCGCTGGTGTTCACCAATGGCGTGTTCGACATCCTCCATCGCGGCCACGCCACCTATCTGGATCAAGCCGCCTGTCTGGGCGCCACGCTGATCGTGGCGGTCAATAGCGACGACTCGGCGCGCCGCCTGGGCAAAGGGCCCGACCGGCCCTTGAACACCGAGCAGGACCGGGCCGCCCTGCTGGCGGCGCTGGGTTGCGTGAGCCTGGTCACGTCTTTTCACGAGGACACGCCCGAAGCGCTCATCGCCGAGCTGCGCCCCGATATCATCGTCAAGGGCGGCGACTACGATATGGAGACCTTGCCCGAAACCAGGCTGGTGCGCAGCTGGGGCGGGACGGCCGTGGCGATTCCTTTCGAGTTCGAGCGGTCGACGACGTCTTTGGTCGATCGCATACGGCAACGCTGATCCGCCTGCCGCACCCGAAAACAAAACGGCCATTCAATGAATGGCCGTTTTGTTCGATGCCTGAATCGGCGTTCGATCAGAACTTGAAGTGCGATACCGACGGGCCGCGCAGGGGCTTGAAGACAGTTTCGAACAGGCCTTCGGTCTCGAAGCTGGCGGCGGTGGTGCGGGTGATGCGCCAGGCCGTCATGGCGGGCGCTTCGCCGACGACGACGATCATGCGGCCGCCCACGCGCAGCTGGTACTTGAGCGCGTCGGGCACGGTGGGCACCGAGCCGGTGACCAGGATGGCGTCGTATTCGGTGCTGCCCCAACTGCGGCTGCCGTCGCCGGTCTCGACCTTGACGTTGCTCACGCCGTTGCGCTGCAGGTTCTGCTGGGCGAACGCGGCCAGGCGGCTGTCGATCTCGACCGAGGTGACCTGGCGGGCCAGGTGCGCCAGCAGCGCGGCCTGGTAGCCCGAGCCGGTGCCGATCTCGAGCACACAGTCGGTGGGCTGCAACTGCAGGTCTTGCGCGAAGCGGGCCTCGTATTTGGGGGCCAGCATGGTTTCGCAAGTGTCGACCCCGTTGATCTGCAGGGGGATTTCCAGGTCGGAGAAGGCCAGGGCGCGCAGGGCGACCGGCACGTATTGTTCGCGGCGCACGGCGAACAGGGTATCGAGGACCTTGTTGTCGAGCACGTTCCAGGGGCGGATCTGCTGCTCCACCATGTTGAAGCGGGCTTGTTCGACGTCGGGCAGGGTAGTGGCGTTCATGGACGACTCTTGGCGCTCGTGGCGGTCTGGTCTAAGGGTAACGCTGGATTTTAACGCTTTGTAGCTGATTGGGGTCTTAAGGCTGGCCGGGGCTTTGGGCCGGACCGGTTTACCACCAGGCGTGGAAGTGGTGGACGGGGCCGTGGCCCTGGCCTATGTCCAGCCGGTCGGCGTGGCGCAGGGCCTCGGTCAGGTAGGCCTTGGCGCGCCGGGCCGCTTCGGGCACGTCGTCGATCTGCGGCAGCAGCGCGGCCAGCGCGGCCGAGAGGGTGCAGCCGGTGCCGTGGGGGTTTTTGGTGTCCAG
>CALGFL010000451.1 GCA_937881145.1 uncultured Bordetella sp. | reverse complement strand
TTACGACCGATCCCAGCGCAGTACGGGATTTTCAGGCGTTTTGCCGGCAGACCGAAAACGAACTGCTGGCCCAGAAGCAGCAAGGGGGCAGCACCCGCCACTTCCTGAAGCGGCGGTAAAAAAGCGATTGCAGCCCAAGCAGGGCCTTCTCGGCGACTAAAGAACCGGGGCTTTTCGGCATCACGCCTCATCACTTCAGATTGTCGTCGTATTGCCTTTGGATTATTTTTTGCTATATAATCAAAGGCTTTTCCGAAACTAAATTCATAGGATTACCTACCATGGTGGTCATTCGTCTGGCTCGCGGCGGCTCCAAGAAGCGCCCGTTTTACAACCTGGTTGCTACCGACTCGCGTAACCGCCGCGACGGCCGTTTCATCGAACGCGTGGGTTTCTACAACCCCGTGGGCAATGAAGGCGCCGAGAACCTGCGCATCTCGCTGGATCGCGTGCAATACTGGACCGGCAACGGCGCCCAGCTGTCGCCTTCCGTGGAACGCCTGGTCAAGGAATACTCGGCCAAGGTCGCTGCCTAATCCAGGCGCGATGAGTCCCGCACCGACCGACCTGGTCGAGCTGGGCCGCATCACCGCGGCCTACGGCATCAAGGGCTGGGTCAAGGTGCAGCCGCACTCGGCGCAGGCCGAAGTGCTGCGTTCGGCCAAAGAGTGGTGGCTGGCGCGTCCCGCGCCGCCCCTGCTGAGCGATAAGGCCGGCGGCAATACTGCCGCCCCTGCGCCGATCGCCTATCCCGTCGTTCAAGCACGCGCCCAGGGCGCCACGATCGTGGCGCAACTGCAGGGCGTCGCCGATCGCAACCAGGCCGAGGCCATGCGCGGCTGCGTGGTCATGGCCGCGCGCAGCGCGTTTCCCGCCGCGGCCGAAGGCGAGTACTACTGGGTCGATCTCATAGGCTGCGACCTCTACACCACCGATCAAGTCGCCGGCCCCCAACTGCTGGGTCCGGTAGTCGAGGTATTGGACAACGGGGCGCATGCCATTTTGCGCGTGCAGCGCAAAGCGGCCGATGTCGGCGGCGTGCTGCAGCCCATTCTCGACGCCAAGGGGCGCGCGCTGGAACTGCTGGTGCCCTTCGTCCAGGCCCATATCCAATCCGTCGATCTGGCCGCGCGCCGCATCGACAGCGACTGGCCCGCCGATTACTGAGGCCGCGCCGGTTGCCTGCCGGCTTCCAGATCCGAGGTCCGCGATCATGCGCTTCGATGCCGTCACCCTGTTTCCCGAGATGTTCGGCCTGGTTCGCGACCAAGGGGTGACCGGCCGCGCGCATACGCAAGGTATCTGGTCTCTCAAGGCCTGGAATCCGCGCGATTTCACGCACGATGCGCACCGCACCGTGGACGACCGGCCCTACGGCGGCGGCCCTGGCATGGTGATGCTGGCCGCGCCGCTCGAAGCCGCGGTCGATGCCGCCCAGGCCGAACGCGCCGCGCAGGGGCTGGGCGAGGCACCCGTCGTGCTGCTCGCGCCCACCGGCAGGCGCTATGGCCAGCGCGAGGCGCAGGAACTGGCTTCGGCGGGGCAGGGCGCCATTTTCATCTGCGGCCGCTACGAGGGCGTGGACCAGCGCTTCATCGACCGGTGCCGGGCTAAAGGACAGACTCTGCAGGAATGGTCGTTGGGCGACTTCGTGCTGTCCGGCGGCGAGATCGCAGCCTTGGCCATGATCGACGCTGCGGTGCGCCTCTTGCCCGGCGTGCTGGGCGACGGCGATTCGGCGCTGCAGGACTCGTTCAACCCCGCCCTGGACGGCCTGCTCGACAGCCCGCACTACACGCGCCCCGAAGTCTACGAGGGCGTGTCCGTTCCCGAGCCGCTGCTCAGCGGCCACCATGCCCGCATCGCCCGCTGGCGGCGCGAGCAGTCACTCCTGCTCACCGCCGAGCGCCGTCCCGACCTGATCGATGCGGCGCGCGCGGCAGGGCGTCTTACGCGCGAAGACGAGCGCTTCCTGGCCGCCCTGTCCAAACGGTCCTGAGGCTTGCTCAAGTAGCCGGCGACTTCAATGGCCGTTCGCGGCGTCGATGCCGTAATTCAGAAACCAGGGCAGGTTCAGGCGCTCATCGGCATAGCGGGTGCCAACCACAATCCGGGGCCCCTTCGACGCAGAGCTTGCGGACTTGACGCCATCGGCGAGACCCGGCCCGAAGATATTGCCGGCTGCGGATTGACCAGCCGGTTGACCGCCCGCGCGCGGCGGCGAAGACGTGCAGCCGGCAATAAGCACGGCGAAAACCGCGGCAAAACAGAGGGACTTCATGACAGTCGGTTCCAGCAACGTTATTCGCACATTCTAGGGAATTCCCCAGCTTGTTGCTGCGTTGCGCCCGAATCTAGGATTGAAAATTCCATATTTATGAAATTTTCATCGTGCCGACAACACGCGACGCGCCCATATATGCCAAAAGCCTGATCGATCTCTGGCTGGGCGAGCAACTGCGCCATTTGCGCAAGCGGCACCGCCGCTCGCTGGCCGATGTGGCGGGCGCCTGCGGCATCTCCCTGGGGTTGTTGAGCCAGGTCGAACGCGGCCTGAGTTCGCCGTCGATCAAGGTGCTGCAGGCCTTGGCGCACGAATACGGCGTGCCGGTCGGGCATCTGCTGCGCGACGCCGGCCCCGGCAAGGGCGATGTCGACGGACACGTGCGCCGGGCCGGCGGGCATCGCCGCGTCGACAACCCCGAGCGCGGGGTTTACAAGGAAATGCTCAGCCCGCCGGCCTCGCGCCGCCTGGACCTGTGCCGCGCCGTGCTGGCCCCCGGCGGTTCCAGCGGCGACGAACTGTTCGTGACCGATACCGATGAGCAGGTCGGCGTGGTCCTGCGCGGCGAACTCGAACTCTGGCTCGAACAACGCGTGCAGCACCGCGCTGAACCTCGCCTGCGCAGTCGCGATGCTGGTGCGCTCCGCCATCGTCTTGACGTCGCACCCCGGGCTTCCCGGAACGAGGCCGCCGATCGTCCGGCGCGCCGCCGCCGCGAGCGCCAGTGGGTCGCGCGACGTGCGGATGAAGATCATCATGCGTGTCACCGGCGACTGCGCATATGGCACGTACACGTCGGCCAGCGGCAACGAATCGATCGTGTGGTAGCGCACGTCGCCAACCACGCCGACGACGGTCGCGCCCTTGTCGAAGCCGCCCTGCCATACGGCGGCGGGTTTTCCGATCGGATCCTCACCGGGCCACAGCTTGTTCGCCGCAGTC
>CALGFL010000450.1 GCA_937881145.1 uncultured Bordetella sp. | reverse complement strand
GGTGGCGCGCAGGCTGGCGCCGTATTTCCCCATCGAGATCCAGCCCTACGAGCGTCACGTCGATCGAGCCCTGAAGGCGGCCGAACTGTATTCGGCCGTCACGCGCCGCGCACTCAAGCTGCTGCGGCGCCTGCGCGGCCTGTAGCGGCCGCTACATACCACGCAAGCGGGTCGGGTTACGCCGCCTGGTACTTCGGCGGAATCAGCATGACGAGCAGGCCCGCGGCCAGGGCCGCCACGGCGAACACCACGAAATTCAGAGCCAGCGGCAGATTCAGGCTGCCGATGTAGCCGCCCACGATAGGGCCGCAGATGGCGCCGATGCGGGCGAAACTGAGTGCCCAGCCGACGGCCGCACCCCGCGCGTGCGAGGGGTAGTAGTTGGCCAGATAACCGGTGAGGATGAGCGAGGCCGAGATGCTGCCCAGGCCCGCCAGGCCCACCAGCACGTAGTTCAGCAGCAGCGTGTTCTTGTTGGTGAGGCAATAAATGCCCACGGCGCCGATCACGTAGAACAGCGCCACCATGCGGCGCGGACCGGCCTTGTCGGCGAACTGACCCAGGATCACCCCGCCCACGGCCGCGGTCAGACTGAACACCACCAGGAAGGACAGGCTGGAGCCCAGGTCGTAGCCGTTCTTGCGCATGATCTGCGGCAGCCAGGTGCCCAGGCCGTAGACCAGCATGATGCCCAGGAACAAGGCCGCCCAGAAGCAGATCGTGGCGCGCAGATGGCGCGGCGAGAAAATGGCGGACATGATGTCGCGCGGGGACGACTGCGCCTCTTGCATCACGGGCTGGAAGGCGTTCAACGACGCGATGCCCAGGCGCCGCGCCAGATGCTCGGCCTGCGCCGTTTTCTTCTTGGCCAGCAGGTATTCGAGGGATTCGGGCAGCAGCAGGGCCATCACCGGCACCAGCACCAGCGGCACGGCGCCCACGGCGACCACGGTGCGCCAGCCGTGCGTGGCCAGCAGCCACATGGCAATACCCGCGGCCACGAGGATGCCGAGGGAATAGGCCGAATACATAAGACCGTAGTTGATGCCGCGACGCGTCGGCGGCGAGTATTCGACGGTGAGCGCGGCGGCCACGGGAATCACGCCGCCCAGGAACAGCCCGCCCGCGAAGCGCAAGACGCCGAACCAGGCCGGGGTCGGCGCCCAGGCCGCGCCGATCATGGTGAGCGAGAACAGGCTGACGCAAAGCAAAAGCATGCGGCGGCGGCCCATCAGATCGCTCATCATGCCCACGGCGAACGAGCCCACGAACATGCCGGCCAGCGCGTAGCTGCCCAGCACGCCCAGCTCCAGCGGCGTCAGCGACCACGCCTTGTCGGTGGCCAGGGCGGGCAGCACGGCGCCCATGACGCCGACGTCGTAGCCTTCGAACAGAATCGCCATCCAGCAGACCAGCAGGACGGTGTAGGTGACGCGGCCCGGGGTGGACCAGGAAACGGCGGGCGCCGTGGTGTTCATGCTTGCCTCCGAGTTCATATTATTTCAAACCTCAAGCAATTTATGGCCGAACAAACGAGCGTGTCAATGAGATTGCTTCGGCCTTGCCCTCATTGGTTGCCCACTGCGTATCGCCCGCTTCTTCTAAAATGCGGGACTTGTCCGAACCACCCCTTATCTTTTCTCATCTCATGAACCGGCTCTATATCCTGGGTGCCCTGCTGGTCAGTCTGGCGGGCGCGCTCGCCGCCGCGCCTGCCGCCGTCGCCCAACCTTCGCCCGATTTCATCGCCAAGCGCGAAGCTTTCATCGACCGGCTCATGAAGCGCATGACGGTTCAGGAAAAAATCGGCCAGCTGCGTTTGCGCAGCGTGGAGGCCGGGCCTCATCCCGACATGATCGGCTTCGAGAAAGAGATCAGCGACGGCCGCGTGGGCGGCATCTTCAACACGGTGGTCCGCCCCGGCATCCGCGTGCTGCAGGACGCGGCCATGCGCAGCCGCCTGAAGATCCCGCTGTTCTTTTCGTTCGATGTCATCCATGGCCAGCGCACCATATTTCCCGTCGATATCGGAGTGGCTTCCAGCTGGGATCTGAACGCCGTCCACACCATGGGGCGCATCTCGGCCATCGAGGCCAGCGCGGACGGCTTGAACCTGACCTATTCGCCCATGGTCGACATTTCGCGCGACCCGCGCTGGGGGCGCAATTCGGAAGGTTTCGGCGAAGACACCTACCTGACCTCGAAGATGGGGGCCGCGCTGGTCAAGGCCTATCAGGGCGACGATCCGTCCCAGCCGGGCCACATCATGGCCACGGTCAAGCATTTCGCGCTGTACGGCGCCATCGAGGGCGGGCGCGACTACAACACGGTGGACATGAGCGAGCGGCGCATGTACGACGATTATTTCCCGCCCTACAAGGCCGCCGTCGATGCCGGCGCGGCCGCGGTGATGATCGCGCTCAACAGCGTCAACGGCGAGCCCGCCACGTCCGACAAGTGGCTGCTGCAGGACGTGCTGCGCAAAGAGTGGGGCTTCAAGGGTATCACCATCAGCGACCACGGCGCGATCCTGGAGCTGATCAAGCACGGCGTGGCCGCCGACGGCCAGGACGCCGCGCGCAAGGCCATCCTGGCCGGCACCGACATGAGCATGAGCGACACCATCTACGACACCAATCTTGCGCCTTTGCTCAAGAGCGGCAAGATCGGCATGGCCGACATCGACCGGGCCTGCCGCGACGTGTTGCGCGTGAAATACGATCTGGGCCTGTTCAAGGACCCCTTCCGCGACATCGGCGCAGCGGCGGACGATCCGCCCGATACGTTCGCCGAGAGCCGCCTGCACCGTCCCGAGGCGCGCAAAGTGGCGGACGAAAGCCTGGTGCTGCTCACGAATAAAAATCATGCGCTGCCGCTCAAGAAGGCCGGCACCATCGCCCTGATCGGCCCGCTGGCCGACGACCAGGCGGACGTGATGGGCAATTGGGCCGGCGCGGGACGCGTCCACCAGACCGTGTCGCTGCGGCAAGGCATCCGCAACGTCGCGGGCGACAAGGTGCGCGTGCTTTACGCCAAGGGCGCCAACATCACCGACAACCCCGAGGTGGTGGCGTATCTCAACCATTACAGCCACGACGTGCATATCGACCCGCGCAGCGAGGCGGACATGGTCAAGGAAGCCGTCGACGCTGCCAGGCAGGCCGATGTGATCGTGGCCGCGGTGGGCGAATCCGTGGGCATGGCCCACGAGGCATCCAGCCGTAGCGACATCGTCATTCCCCCCTTGCAGGAGCGCCTGCTCGAGGCATTGAAGGCGACCGGCAAACCCCTGGTCGTCGTGCTGATGAACGGCCGCCCGCTGGCGCTGACGTGGGAAGCCGAGAACGCCGACGCCATGCTCGAGACCTGGTTCTCCGGCACCGAAGGCGGCAATGCCATCGCCGATGTGCTGTTCGGCGACGTGAACCCTTCGGGCAAGCTGCCCATGACCTTCCCGCGCGCGGTGGGGCAGGTCCCGCTGTACTACAACCACCTGCCCACGGGCCGCCCGTTCGATCCGGCGCATCCCGACAAATACACCTCGCGCTATTTCGACATCACCAACGGGCCGCTCTTTCCCTTCGGCTACGGCCTGAGCTACACCACCTTCGGCGTGTCCGATGTGAAACTGTCCGCGCCCACGATGAAGGCCGGCGGCACGCTGCAAGCCAGCGTCACGGTGACCAACACGGGCGACCGCGCGGGCGCGACCGTGGTGCAGCTTTATCTGAACCAGCCCATGGCTTCGGTCAGCCGCCCGGTCAAGATGCTGCGCGGCTTCAGCCGGGTCGATCTCAAACCGGGCGAATCGCGCGTGGTGAGCTTTCCCATCACCGACGACGATCTGGCCTTCTACAACCAGCAGATGAAGCGCGTGGTCGAGCCCGGCAAATTCAACGTCTATATCGGCCTGGATTCGGACACGGTCAAGGCCACAAGTTTCAATCGGCTTTAAAACGCGGGTTTTCTTACCGCGTGTTGCCGGTCGGGCAGTTTGCGTTACGCGTGGACATGCTTGCGGCGGCGCCCGGTCCTAGACTGGCCTTTCCTGAATTTCCCGATGCGGGCTGATCATGAAGGCTCTTGTGGCGTGTGTCGTTGCGGCAATTATGTTGTCCGGCTGCATCGTGTATGACGATGGCGGCGGCTGGCATCATCATCACCGCTATTACCGGTCGTATCCCGGATACGTCTACTGATCCCGGCGCAACGCGTCGAGCCAGGGCGTCCATTGCAGGCCCAGGTCGCGCCCGGCCTTGGCCGAAGACAGGCGTATGTCCTGCCGCCAAAGCCGCAGCAGCGAAGGCGAAATGGGCGGCGGCAAAGACCGCGCCAGGCCGATTCGGCGGCCGGCGATTTCGGCGATCTTCAGGGCTGGCGCAAGCACTTTGGCTTCCAGCTTGAGCTGCCGCGCGCCGATGCGCGACACGGGCGTGGCGCCCAATGCCCTGGCGTAGGCGATGAAGTATTCGTTCCAGGTCGGCGCCTGGGTCATCGACAGGTTGTAGGCCTGGCCGCCCGCCTGAGGCCGCTGCAGGGCGGCCAGCACGGCCCGCGCCACGTCGTCCACATGCACCAGATTGCTGCAGCCGTCGCCGGCCGCGCCCAGATCGCCGATGCGGTGCGCCCGCAAGAGGCGCGCAATGCGTGCCGACCATTGCGGGCTGCCGTCGCCATAGACGCAGCCGGGCCGCAGCGTCACGGTTTCGGCGCAGTCCCGCAGTATGTGTTCGGTTTGGGCCTTGGCGGCGGAATAGGGGCCCAGGTCGCCCAGCAGGGGCTGGTCTTCGCCGATCGACCCTTCGACATTGCCATAGGCCGCCATCGAGCTGAAGTGCACCAGGCGCATGGGTTTGCTTGCCAGGGCCGCGCGTAGCGCCTGGGCGTTGGCGATCATGTCTTGCGGCGATGCCGCCATGGCGTTGACGATGGCGTCGGCGCGCTGCAGGGCCGGGATCAGCGCGGTCGTATCGGTTGCGTCCAGCGCCACGGCACCGTGGCGGGACGCGGCGATGGGCTCGGCCCAGTCCGTCGCGGCCAAAGTCTGCACGATGTGCCGGCCGACGTAGCCGGTGGCAGCCAGCACCAGCACACGCATCTTGTTCGTCATCTAGCCTGGCTCCCGATCGTCGCGCGCGGCGCACCGTAGGTCTTGCGCAGATGGTCGGCCAGGCGCAGGGCCAGGGCCACCACGGTGAGCGTGGGGTTGGCCTGGCTGGACGTGGGAAAGACGGCGGCGCTGGCGATGTAGACGTTGTCGGCCTCGTGCAGCCGGCATTGCGCGTCGACCACGCTGTCGGCCGGGTCCGTGCCCATGCGGGCCGTGCCGATATGGTGGCCGCCGTAGGCGCCGTAGCGCGTCATCTCGGCCTCGACCTGGTCCGGCGCGTAGTCCAAGCGGCCGACGCCGGTTTGCTCGAAGGCCTGCGCCAGCGCGGCCAGGGCGGATTGCACCGTCGTCACGTCGCGCTCGGTATAGCGCCAGTCGATCTCGATGCGCGGCATGCCCAGGGCGTCCACGGCCCGGCCCAGCTTCACGCGGCTCGACGGGTTGGGTTCCTGCTCGGCGTGAAAATCCAGGCTGAAGCGCAGGTTCTTCGGCCGCATGATGATGGACGGGAACTTGCGCTCGGCCAATGTGCGGCGGCGCAGCCAGTTCCACAGAAAGGCCGCGGTGCCCGGCGCGTCCAGCACCACGTTGCGCAGGTGCGCCAGCATGGCGCCGCGGCCCGGCGCCTCGCCGTAGAGCCGCTTGGCGTATTCGTAAGGCACGATGGGGCGCGCCAGATACAGCGCCGACAGGATGCCGCTGCCATGGCCAGGGTCGGGGATGCGCGGATGGTGCAGGCGTGCGATGAAATTGCCGACCTGCAGGGCGCGTTGGGCCTGCGGGCGCAAGGCCAGCCTGCGTCGGCAGTAGATGCCTTCGTCGGAGATCTCGTAGCCGTGCCACACCGAGCCGGCGCGCGACAGGTCGGCCGCCCCCAGCGTGCCGGCGATGTGGCTCATGTAATAGCGGCCCACCACGTCGCGCGCGTTGCCCAGGCCGCGGCCGCTCGCGCCGGGGCTGGCCAGCAGCAGCCGGGCAACCTCCAGCCCGCCCGCGGCCAGCACGTAGCCGCGCGCCTGCACGGTGAAATGGTTGCCGGCCAGCGTGCGCACCTGCGCCGAGTCGATCGGCTCTCCTTGGGACGACGCGCCGGACTGCGCCATTGACCGGCCCGACAGGCGAGTCAGGTTGGCATTGAGCAGCACGCGCACCGGTCCGCGCTCCAGGCGCCGTCGATAGCGCGCGCCGAAATCGGTCGGACAACTGAAGCGCTCCAGCGTGTCGGTGGAGAAGGCGTCGCTGTCGAAGCCGCCTATCATGGGACGCACGGGCCGCGTGAACGCGGTTTGGACGGTGTAGGCGAAGTCGCCGGCCTCGCACAGCTGATTGGCGCGCGGGTAATAGGGCAGCAGATCGTCCAGGCCTATGGGCCAGCCGCTGTGGGCGATGTAGTCGCGGCGCTCGAAATCGATGGCGTCCATCGGCAGGCAGCGTCCGCCCCACAGCGTGGTCGAGCCGCCGAAGCGGCGCACGCGATAGTGGTCGGGCGGCGGATGCAGGCGCGCGTCGGCCACCGAGCCTTCGTAAAGGGCCTGGACCGCCCCATCGGGCCGGTCCGCGCCGCTTTCCAGCAGGATCACGTCCAGGCCGCTGTCCTGCAAGGCCAGCGCCAGGGCGATGCCGGCGGCGCCGGCGCCGACGATGCACAGGTCGGCATGGAGCGCGGAGCCGGCGGGAATCCGATTGGCGTCCTCGATCATGTGATGCGCGGCCGGATGTCGTGAAGATGCCGCGATCATAACTGATGCCCTCATGCGGCGACGCCTCTGCCCGCGCCGGGCGGCGGGCGCATAAAATGCGCCACAAACCCATCGAATGAGCCGGCAATCATGCATCCCAAAGTCGAACTGTTCGGACTGGACATCGCCGCGCTGACGTTCGACCAGGCCACGCAGGCCTTGGCACAGGCCGCGGCCGGGCACGACGGCGCGGCGCGGATCGTCGTGACGCCCAAT
Source organism: uncultured Bordetella sp. (assembly GCA_937881145.1). Classification (GTDB taxonomy): domain Bacteria; phylum Pseudomonadota; class Gammaproteobacteria; order Burkholderiales; family Burkholderiaceae_B; genus Bordetella. The sequence goes on along the minus strand of CALGFL010000450.1, from coordinate 16,475 downwards.
GTCGATCACATCGTCCGGCTCGAATCCAATCCCGATTTCAAGGCGCGCTATGCGCAGGCCGATTTCATCTTCGCCGACGGCATGCCGGTAGTCTGGGCCAGCCGGCTGGTAGGCAGACCCCTGCCCGAGCGGGTAACGGGCGCTGATCTTTTCGTCGCGCTGTGCAAGCGGGCGCAAGCCGAGGATTGGCAGGTGGCGGTGCTGGGCGGCGATGCGAGGATCGAAGATGAAATCCGCCAGGGCTTTGCGCGCAGCTTTCCGGGCCTGCGCGTCGAGATCCTCAGCCCTTCGATGCAATACGATCCCGATGGCCCGGAAGCGCGGGAGCACGCGCGCCGCATACGCGAGCTGGCGCCGCGCGTCGTGTTCGTCTGCCTGGGCATGCCCAAGCAGGAGAAATGGGCGTTGCGCTACGCGCCGACGCTGCCCGGCGGCATCATCCTGTGCGCGGGCATGGCGATGATGTTCGCCATCGGCATGCAGCGCCGCGCGCCGCTCTGGATGCAGCGCAGCGGTCTGGAATGGCTGTGGCGCATGGGCAGCGAGCCGCGGCGCATGGTGCGCCGCTATCTGGTCGAAGACGTGAAGTTCCTCGGCCTTTTCTGGCGCGAGTGGCGCCGCCGCTAGGGCCGGCTAGTAGGCGTTGTTGCCGCGGATCACCGTCCAGACGGTGATGAACAGAATCCGGACGTCCAGGCTCAGCGACCAGTGCGTGATGTAGTAGCGGTCGTATTCGAGCCGGCGCTGCATCTTGTCCAGGGTGTCGGTTTCGCCGCGCAGGCCGTTGACCTGGGCCCAGCCCGTGATGCCCGGCTTGATGCTATGGCGCAGCATGTAGCCGTTGATCTGCTGGCGGTAGAGCTCGTTGTGGGCTACCGCGTGCGGGCGCGGCCCGACCAGGCTCATCGAGCCGGCCAGCACGTTGAGCAGCTGCGGCAGCTCGTCCAGCGAGGTGCGGCGCAGGAACTTGCCCACGCGCGTGACGCGCGGGTCGCTGCGGCTGACCTGGCGCAGCGGGCCGTCGTCGTCGACGTACATCGAACGGAACTTGTAGACGTGGATGGACTGGCCGCGTTCGCCGTAGCGGATCTGGCGAAAGAGGATGGGTCCGGGCGAGTCGAGCCGCACCGCGAACGCCGTGATCAGCATGACCGGCGACAGCAGCACGAGCGCCAGGCCGCCCAGCAGCAGGTCCATCAGCCGCTTGAAAAAACGGGCCACGCCGATGATGGGCGTGTCGTGGATGGCCAGCAGCGGGATGCCGGCGATTTCGATGCTCGACAGCGTGACGTCTTCGGCCCAGCGGGTTTCGGGCACCATGTAGATGCTCGCGGTCGAGTCGTGGAGCCTGTCGAACACCCGGGGGCCCAGCTCCTGGCCGTAATAGCCGTAGGGCTGGATGAACACCATGTCGAATTCGTTGGCCTTGATGCGCGGCCACGCGTTCTCCTGGGGCCCCAGGTAGGTCGGCATGCAGGTCGTGCCGTTGGCGTCGGCGGGCATGGGCGCGGCCGCGTAGTAGCCCACGACCTCGATGCCGAGGATGGGCGAGCGCTGCAGCCGCAGATACAGTGTGCGCGCTTGCGGCCCCATGCCGAAGAACACGACCTTGCGCCGGTTCACGGCGGTGTTGTTGACCCGGTGGATGACCCCGCGGCCCGCGATCAGGCACAGCAGTTGCAAGGGCAGGGCGATGGCGATCCATGCCGTGACCAGGCGGCCCGTGTCCGGCGAGATCACGGTGTCGTGCACGATGTAGATCAGGCCCAGCAGCGCGGTCAGCAGCACCCAGATCCAGCGGGCGATGCCCCGGCCCAGCAGCCACCATATATTGCGCGCGGTGACCAGCTGCCGGAAATTGGCAAAGGCCAGAAAGGACGCCGCGACGATCAGATAGCGGACCCAGTGGATGTCGGACAGCGGTTCGAGCCCGAGATGGCTGGCCAGGAAATAGAAAGGCAGCGCGTTGCACGCCGCGCAGGCAAGCCCTATCAGGACCATCAGGACGCTGTAGTGCAGGTTCAACTGGCCGGCCCGAAGCATGGTCGTCAGGCCGTGTAGCGGAAAGGCGGGGCGTAAGGGATAACGCTGGGCAATGCAATCATGGAGCCAATCCGCGTTGATTCGTCCGCCTCATTCTAGTTGAGTTGCCTGGCCGCAGGCTCCCTCAGTGCGTCAGTACTTTCGAGAGGAACAGGCGCGCCCGCTCGGTGGCCGGCTCGTTGAAGAACTGCTCTTTGCGCGTGTCTTCGAGTATCTGGCCGGCATCCATGAAGAGGACGCGGTCGGCGACGCGGCGGGCAAAGCCCATTTCATGCGTCACCACCACCATGGTCATGCCTTCCTGGGCCAGCGCCTGCATCACATCCAGCACTTCGTTGACCATTTCCGGGTCCAGCGCCGAGGTCGGTTCGTCAAAGAGCATGGCCTTGGGATTCATGGCCAGGGCGCGGGCGATGGAGACGCGCTGCTGCTGCCCGCCGGACAACTGGCCCGGGCGGGCATGCAGCTTGTCCGCCAGGCCGACCCGGTTGAGCAGGCGCGTCGAGACTTCGGCCGCCTGCGCCCGGCTGCGCTTGAGCACGTGGATCTGCGCCAGGTTGACGTTTTCCAGCGCGCTCATGTGCGGGTAGAGCTCGAAGTGCTGGAATACCATGCCGATCTGCGCGCGCAGCGCCGGCAATTTGGTGTGCGGGTCTCCCACGGAAACGCCGTCGACGGCGATGCTGCCCGAATCGAACGGAACCAGGCCGTTGATGCATTTGATGAGGGTGCTCTTGCCCGCGCCCGAGGGGCCGCAGACGACGACGACTTCGCCGCGCGCGACCGACAGGGAGCAGGTCTTCAGTATCTGCGAGTGCCCGTAGGATTTGGAGACGTTCTCCACGGCGATCATCGGCGCGCCGGCATCGGGCTTGGTTTCGTGGTTGGGCATGGAACTCATCGGAGAGCGGCCTTTTTGCTGCGGCCTACCAGCAGGGAAACGCCATAGCAGATCGCCAGATAGACGACGGCGACGAAAGTGTAGACCTCGATCGGGCGCTCGTTGAGCCCGACCACGACGTTGGCTGCCGTCAGGAAGTCGCGCAGCGCGACGACATAGACCAGGGACGTGTCCTGAAAGAGGATGATGGCCTGGTTGAGCAGCAGCGGCACCATGGCCGCCACGGCCTGGGGCAGGATGACCAGGCGCAGCGTCTGCCAATTGCCCAGGCCGGTGGCTGCCGCTGCGAGGCTCTGCCCCTGCGGCACGGCCAGGATGCCGGCGCGGAAGATCTCGCAATAGAAAGCGGCTTCGAACAGCACGAAGGTGGTGAGCGCGGACGTCATTGCGCCCATCGGCTGGCCCGTGACCAGCGGCAGCATGAAGTAGAACCAGAACAGCACCAGGATCAGCGGCACCGAGCGGATCATCGTCACGTAGCCGCCCACCAGAAGCGCGAGCGTGCGAAAGCGCGACAGCCGTGCCAGGGCTAGCAGGGCCCCCACCAGCATGCCGCCGATCATGCCGGTGATCACGAGCAGGGCGCTGACCACCATGCCGTGGGCCAGCAGTTCGCGGTATTTCCAGATGACGCTCCAATCCACGGTCGGCTCCTATCGGTCCGTGCCGGCGAGCGAACCGGTCAGGCGTCGATTGACGATGTGCATGATGCCGGTGGCGAGCAGGCCGATGACCAGGTAGACCGCTGTGGCGAAGGCGTAGGCCTCGAAACCGTGGAAGGGGTAGTTCTCGATCTGGCGGCTTTGCGCGGTGAGTTCCATGAGGCCGATGGTCAAACCGATAGACGACATCTTGATCGTGATCAGCAGTTCCGACGTGAGCGGCGCGACGATTCTGCGCAGGGCGATCGGGAACAGGACGAGGCGGTAGGCCTGCAGCGGCGTCAGGCCCGTGGCCAGCGCGGCCGGCAGCAGGCGCACGCGCACGGTATCCACGCCCGCGCGCACCTGCTCGGCCACGCGCGCGCCGGCGAACAGCCCGATGGCCACGATGGTCGTCGTCAGTTCCGGCATGGGCATCTGGCCTTTGATCCAGTCGCCCAGCGCCTCGGGGACGATCTCCGGAAAGACGAAGAACCAGAGAAAGAGCTGAACCAGCGGCGGGATGTTGCGAAACACCTGGACGTAGACGCCGGTTGCCACGTCAGTCCACCGATAGGGCAGACTGCGCAGGGCGCCGATGAGAAAGCCGACCGCCATCGCCAGTATCCAGCTGCCGGCGCTGGCGGCGAGCGTTTGTCCCACGCCCGAAACCAGCCATCCCAGATAGGGCGACTGGATCAGGACGCTCCAGTCCCAGGTGTAGTTCATCGACAGCCGCTATTCGGGGAAGGAGTAGGTTTCCCATGCGGCGCGCAGCTTGGGGCTGACGCCGACGCCCAGGGGCCCGAACCACTTGGTCACGAGCTTCTCGGCTTCGCCCGACTTGAACATGTCCGACATGGTGTGGCCGACGATCCAGGCGAAGGTCGGGTTGTTCTTGGCGATGATGAAGGCTTCGGGCTGATAGCTCAGCTCCGGACCGACGACGGCCAGGTTCTCGGGATGCTTGGAGGCCTTGATCATGCCGTAGAACGCGCCGTTGTCGCTGAGGTATGCGGCGCCGCGGTGGCTTTCCAGCGCCAGCAGCGCGGCAGAGTGCGAGTCCACGTGCATGATCTTCACGTTGAGGTGGTCCTGCTGGATCAGGCGGTTCAAGGTGGGCTCGCTGGTGCCGGCCGTCGCGACGATGACGGTCTTGCCGTTCAGGTCGTTGATGCCTTTGATGCCCGAGTTCTTCAGCACGAGCAGTTGCTCGGCCGAGACCCAGCTCACCGGCGAGAAGGACACCTGCTTTTGCCGGGTCCAGGTATTGACCGCGCCTTCGCAGGAGATGTCGACCGTGCCGTTGGCCACCAGCGCCTGGCGCGTCTGGATATTGACCGGCACGTATTTGAGGGTCAGCTCGGGCAGCTTGAGATAGTCCTTGACCGCGTCGGCGATCTTCCAGCAGAACTCGGTGGAGTAGCCGGTCGGCTTGCCGTCCGGGCCGATGTAGGACAACGGGACCGAGGATTCGCGATAGCCGATCGTGAACGTGTGCGTGGATTTGATCCGGTTGATGGTGGAATCGACCTGCTGGGCGTGGCCCGCGGCGGGCAGCAGCCCGAAGCCGGCGCAGCTCAGCGCCGCGGCCGCGATGCGCTTGACGATATGTTTGCTCATGCTCATACCCCTCTTGTGGTGGTCGCGGCGTATTTGCCTAAGCGTGCGCCTGAACCGTTTGGATGATAGGTGCTGCGGCTTTCTTCAGGCGTACCCGTTGCGGGACAATTCTTTTAGCTCGGCCAGCGACAGAGCGTCGAGGTCGAGCGCCTGCAGAAGATCGTTTTCATCGCTGAAGTCGCGCCCGTACAGCGCCGAGAAGACTGCCACGCCGGCTTCGTGCAGTCTGGCCGGCCGCTGCGTCAGCGCGCCCAGCCTGGCCGTGGCCACCAGGCCGTAGGGCACGTCCTCCGTTACGTAGCGGCTGTCGGCGGTGGCCGGCCCCGTGCCGCCGCGGCCCAGCCTGGACATTTCCTGGTTCATGTCCGAGACGCTGCCCAGCGGCACGTGAAACGAGAGATGAAAGTGCTCGAAGATAGTGCGCACCTGCAGGCCGAGCGCCTGCGCGATCGCCAGCCGCTCGGCGTCCAGCGCTTCCAGCAGGCGTCCCACGTTGGGCGTGACGTGCCTGCCCTGGTCCCAGGCTTCGCCCAGCTCCATGCGCGTCATGTTGCACAGCGCGATGCCCATGTGGTTCTGCGGATTCAGATTGCTCAGCGCGATCGCGAGCAGTCCGTCGCGTTCGACGAAGCGATCGCCGAACAGCTGGCGGCAGACGTCCAGGCCGCGTTCTTTGCCGCTGGCCGGTATGGTGCACAGATCGATCTTGCTGCGCACGGTATTGACCTTGACGCTGCAAGGTGCCGACAGCCGGCCTGACACGGCGGTCGTGCCCCAGGCCACGATGGGCAGGTTCACGCCGCGATGCTTGAGCAAGCGCGCGAGATAGAGCGCGCCCAGCGAGGCATGCGAGCTGATGATGACGACGTGCTCGCGCGTGAGATGCCCGGCGATGGCGTCCATCATCTTGCGATGGGCATAGGCCGGCAGGGCCAGGACAATGACTTGGGCGTGCGCGGCCAGGTCCGCGGCGCTGGAGGCGGCCTGGACGGCGAACTCGCCTTCGATGGCGCCTTGCGCCTTCAGCGGCTGCCCGCCGGCCAATGCCGCCGTGCTCTTGCCGGACGGCGACCACAGCTGCACGCGATGGCCGGATCGGGCCAGCAGCGCCGCCGTGCCGCAGGCGATGGCGCCCGCGCCGACGATGCCCACTGCGAGGGTGGATGACATTCAGGCCTGGTCCTTGGGCAGCGGATCGCCCAGCGTATGCATCAGCCGGTTGGCCCAGCCGAACAGCGAGGTGGAGAGAATCAGGTCGAGGATCTCGGCCTGGTCGAGTCCGGCGTCGGCCAGCGCGGCCATGTCTTGCGCCGTGGCCTGGCTCGGGGTCTGCGACAGCCTGGTCGCAAAGGCGAGGATGGCCGACAGGCGCGGATCGAGCTGCGCGTGGGCGCCGTCGGCGAAGATCTTCGCCATGACGGTCTCGTCTTTGGTCAGCTGGTTGTAGCGGCTGGAATGGACGGCGGCGCAATAGATGCAGCGATTGACCACCGACGCGGCGGTGGCGCCGACCTCGCGCTCGGCGCGCGACAGGCCGCCGTGGTTGTACATGATGGCGTTAAAGAGCGGCGTGCGCACCTTCAGGGTTTCGACGTCGTTGGCCAGCACCAGGACGTACTCGGACACCTTGGTGTTGGACGGCGTGATTTTGAGCGCGTCCAGTTGCTCGGCCGATGCCTGGGCCAGATCGATGGGCTGGACCCGCGGCTGCCAGTGCGGCACGACGGTGGTGAATTCATGCAGGGTCGCGCTCATTGTGCGAACTCCTTCATCAGTCGCAGGCCGGCGATCAGCCGGATCTGATAGGCCAGGAAAGCGTTCAGTTCGGCCAGGCGCACGATGTCGGCATCGCTCACGCCGGCCCGCTGCAGCTGCACGATGTCGTCGGCGGTCGCGTCCCTGGGTGTCTGGGTGGCCAGATCCGTGTAGGCAAGAACCGCCGTAAGTTTGGCGTCGCCGTCGCCCTTGAATTGCGGGTCGGCCAAGCGCGAGATCGCGGCCGACGCGCGGGCCTGCCGCATCAAGCCTTCGTAGTGCGTGGCGAGGCTGGCGTCGTTGTGCAGCCTGGCGACGCGCGTGGCCAGCGCCGCGCGCACCACGTGCGGTATGCCGCCTGGGTCCCGCGGCTGCAGGGCCGCGTCGTGCGTGGCCTGCGTCATGGTCAGCACGTCCGCGCGGGTGTTGAGCACCGCGTTCAGCGGCGAATCGGCGCCGATGCCCGCCTGGGTTCTCACGACGTCGTGATTCATCGTTCTGTTCATCCCGTCAGTAATTCGCTCGGCTTCCATTCGTCGCCCAGCAGTTCCGGTTTTTCGTAGTCGACCATCTCCTGGTAATGCGCGGCCACGTCTTCGGCATACAGGCGCGAAGCCAGCCCGCGCGCCAGCCAGGCCGCGCCCTCGCTGATGCCGGGGATGTCGCCGCTGACCTTGCCCAGGCTGACCGCCGCGCCGTAGTTGAAGCAGTAGATGTTCTTGAGCCAGGGGGCCTTGCCCGGCGTGCGCTCGAGAAAGGAAAAGTCGTGCGCCAGGTAGGGGAAGTTGCCCAGCTCGCGATGCCGCTCCTGCTCGGGCGGCGTGTACCGGTCTTTCCAGAGCAGGATCTGGTCGGCGTAGCCCGGGAATTCGGCGCGCGCCATCGGGTCGACGGTAAAGCCCGTGCCCAGGATGAGATAGTCGCTTTCGAGCCGGCTGCCGTCGGCGGTTTCGACGACGATGCCCGAGCCCGACGGGAGCACGCGCTCGACGGCCTTGCCGAAATGGAAATAGGCATTGGGGTGGCGGCTCACGCGTAATGTGGAGCTGCGCGGCGCGGGCGTCTGCATCACGGTGGCATAGTGCATGAAGCGCCAGCGCCAGGCGTCCGGCAGATCGGGAAAACCGTTTCTCAAGCCGGGCGAGCCGATGCCCATCATCTTGTTGACGGTGGGCATCTCCTTGCGGCGGATGAGGTGCCGCACTTCGGCCGCGCCGGCCTCCAATGCCTCGGCCGAGTTGTCGACGGCCGAAGCGCCGACGCCGACCACCACCACGCGCTTGCCGCGCAGGCGGGCAAAGTCGATGTCGTCGGACGAGTGCGCCCAAAGGGAACGGTCCAGCCCTTGCACGAAGCGGGGAATGCTGGGGTGGCCGGTGCCGTCGCGGCCGGTGGCCATGACGACTTTGCGCACCAGGATCGAGGTCTCGGACGCACCTTTTCCCGACAGATGCAGGCGCAGCAGCTCGCCTTCGGCAGCGATGCCGTCGACGTTGACTTCGTTCTCGATGGGCACCGACAAGGCCTTGCGGTACCAGCGCAGGTATTCCATCCACATGGGGCGCGGGATCTTGTCCAGCAGCTCCCATGCCGAGTCGCCGAACTGCGCGGTGAACCAGGCGCGGAAGGTCAGGCTGCTCATGCCGTAGGCCGGGCCCACGAGCTGCTTGGGCGAGCGCAGGGTTTGCATGCGGGCGTAGTTGAGCCACGGCCCTTCCAGCCCCGCGGGATTGCGGTCGAAGATCCGGGTCTGGAGCATGCCTTCGCATTGAAGCGCGAACCACGCGACCATGCCGCACATGCCGCCGCCGATGATGATGATGTCGTAGACTTTTTCACCGCCCACCTGGCACGGGGGCACCCCGTTCGCGGCCGGGCGGCACAGGTATTCGAGGTCCCGGGCCAGGTCCCGCTCCAGGCAGGCCAGGGCCGCATTCGAGCCGGCTTGCGGCGTCATCACGGGTTCTCCGGCAACGCGGCGGGCAAGGTCATGGCGAGGTTCTCGTGGCGTGGGAAGCATGGTCATAGACGGACTGCAGCAGGGCGCCGTGTTCGCAAGCCGCGTGCTTGACGAAGCCGGGCAGCAGCGCCGCGGCGGCGTCGGCCAGGGCATCTGCCAGGTCGCCCGCCAATGTGGTGAGCGGCTTGGCCTGCGGCGAGATGACGCCGAAATAGAAGGGGATGTCGATGTCCAGCGCACGGATGGCCACGCCCTGCATGGGCGCGCCGTAGGCGGTCACCGGTTCGAGCACCGCGACGCCCAGGCCGGCCCGCACGGCGGCCAGGGCATAGGACGAGGAGTTGGTTTCGATGAGATTGGCGCCCGCGCCGCCCGCTTGAGCCAGGGCCTGGTCCAGTCGATGGCGCAGACGGTAGGGGTTGGCCATGGTGATGAGGCGCCGCTGCGCGAGTTCGCGCAGCGCGACCACGGGCCGGGCCGCGGCCGGATCGTCGGCCGGCAGCGCCACGGCGCATGGCGCCTGGCCTATCCAGTGCACGTCCAGGCCGCGGTGTTCCAGCGGCAGGCTGGCCGCACCCAGTTGCACCGCGCCCGTCAGCACGGCATGCACCACGCGTTCGGGCGTCATGCCCAGGATCTGCGTGCTGCCCGGGCCGGTGCGCGCTTCGACGCGGCGCACCGCATCGGGTATCAGGCCCACCGCGAGGGCCGACGTGGCGGCCACGCGCAGAGGCCGGCCCGCGTCGCGGGCGATGTCCTTGGCGCGGCTGCGGATATCGCGCAGGCTGGCCAGCGCGCGCTCGACGTCCTCGTACAGCAGAAAGCCCTGGTCGGTGGGCGTGACGCGCGGCCCGCTGCGCTTGAAGAGGGCGTAGCCGATCTCGTCTTCCAGTTCCTGCAGCAGGCGGCTGATGGCCGGCTGCGAGCGGCCCAGCAGCCGGCCGGCGCCGGTGACGCTGCCGGTGGACATGACTGCCGCGAAGGCTTCGAGCTGGCGCAGTTCCATGGACGAGATATGGGCTTATGGGTTATCCGGAATTTGTATTCTGACTACATCATCATGCGATTTTCAAATAATTAAATAGGATATGCACATACCAGGCAATCGGGTTTTCCCGGGCGAAGCCTCAAGGGTTTTTCCTAGTTCCGGCGATATGGTTTGGTATCATTTTTGATACTAATATCAAAATTTGAACAAAATCCCACCACCAAAGGAGAAATCGACGTGGATGCGAAAGTAACGAGCTATGGGTGGAAAACCCTGGCCGGGTCGGCCATCGGCTACGCGATGGATGGCTTTGACCTGCTGATTCTGGGCTTCATGCTGCACCTGATCTCCGTCGACCTGCATCTGTCCAGCGGGCAGGCGGGCGCGCTGGTGACGTGGACGCTGGTCGGCGCCGTCGCCGGCGGCATATTCTTCGGCGCCTTGAGCGACCGCTTCGGCCGCGTGCGCGTGCTGACCTGGACCATCGTGATGTTCGCGGTATTCACCGGCCTGTGCGCCTTCGCGCGCGGCTACGAAGATCTGCTCATCTACCGCACGCTCGCGGGCGTCGGCCTGGGCGGCGAGTTCGGCATCGGCATGGCCCTGGCCGCCGAAGCCTGGCCCGCCAAGCTGCGCGCGCGGGTGTCTTCCCACGTCGCGCTGGGCTGGCAGGTCGGCGTGCTCCTGGCGGCCCTGCTCACGCCCTTGCTGCTGCCCCACATCGGCTGGCGCGGCATGTTCCTGGTGGGCGTGATTCCCGCGCTGATCGCCTGGGTCATCCGCCGCAAGCTGCACGAGCCTGAACTGTTCGTGCGCCATGCCAAGGATCGCGGTTCGCGCGGCAATGCCTTCAAGCTCCTGGTCAAGGACGGCCGCACGACGCGCACCAGCCTGGGCCTGGTGATTCTGTGCGGCGTGCAGAACTTCGGCTACTACGGCATCATGATCTGGATGCCCAGCTTCCTGTCGCACAAGCTCGGCTTCACCCTGACCAAATCCGCGCTCTGGACCTCGGTAACCATCGTCGGCATGATGATCGGCATCTGGGTCTTCGGTCAGCTGGCCGACCGCATCGGCCGCAAACCCACCTTTTTGCTATTTCAGGCCGGCGCGGTGGTCATGGTGCTGACATATTCGCAGCTCTCCGATCCCATCACCATGCTCTGGGTCGGGGCCGTCATGGGCATGTTCGTCAACGGCATGCTGGGCGGCTACGGCGCGCTGATGTCCGAGGCGTATCCCACCGAGGCGCGCGCAACGGCGCAGAACGTGCTGTTCAATATCGGCCGCGCTATCGGCGGCTTCGGGCCGGTGGTGGTGGGCACGCTGGCCGCGGCCTATTCGTTCCACGTCGCCATCGCGCTGCTGGCGGTCATCTACGTCATCGACATGCTGGCCACGATTTTCCTGATTCCCGAGTTGAAGGGCGTCGAGCTCGACTGACGGATCGTTTTGTTTATCGAGATTGTGGAGAACCGCATGGAGCGCACTGTTCAACCGGCCGGCTGCTTTCGAAGAAACGCCGACGCGGTTGCCTCGCACCGCTGCAAGGTCGAGGAACACCGTTGGGTCAATGACCGCTACAAATACCTGCGCCTGAGCGCCGACGCGGACCTGGCCGGCACTACGCGGCCCGGACAGTTCTATCAGCTCAGGTGCCCGGCCACCAACGATCTGCAGCCCTTCCTGCTGCGGCCCATGAGCGTGTACGGCGTGGGCCCGCAGGCCGGCGCCATCGAGTTTCTCTACAACGTCGCCGGGGTCGGCACGCGTGCCCTGTCCGACCTGCCTGTCGGCGGCCACATGGACATCGTGGGGCCGCTGGGCAATACGTTCGTGTTCGAGCCCGGCTTTACCCGCATCATGGTGGTGGCGCGCGGCGTGGGCCTGGCCACCATGGCGCCGCTGCTGCAGCATGCCGACAAGGCGGGCGTACGGATCACTGCCGTCATGTCGGCGCGCGCGCCCAAGGACCTCATGCGCGACGAGTTCCTGCGCGGTGTCGATGCCGACGTGCATTGCGTCTACGACAGCGACGGCACTTCCGCCGTTGCCGCCGTGGACACTCTGGTGCGCGGCCTTCTGGACGCGCAGCATCACGATGCGGTGTATACCTGTGGTTCGCACCGCATTTTGATGATGCTGCAGGATGTGCTGCGCGATTATCCCGAAACGCGCGGCGAGGTCGCCATGGAGCAGCGCATGGCCTGCGGCATGGGCGTGTGTCTTTCGTGCGTGCGCCTGTTCGGCCAGGACGGCGACAAGCATTTCCTTCGCGTCTGCCGCGAAGGCCCCGTGTTTCCCATACGCGACGTCGTCGGGGAGGTGGAGTTTGGCTAATCTTTCCGTCAGTGTCGGCGACACCTGCCTGCGCAATCCGGTCATGCCCGCTTCGGGCTGCTTCGCGATCGAATACACCGAAGCGCTGGACTTCAATCATCTGGGCGCGCTGGTCATCAAGAGCGTTTCGCCCAAGAGCCGCGCGGGCAACCCCACGCCGCGCGTGGCCGAAACGCACGGCGGCATGCTCAATTCCATCGGCATCCCGAGCAAGGGCCTGGACTACTACCGCCGCGAAGTGCTGCCCGCCTACACCCAATACGACACGCCCGTGGTGGTGTCGATCTCGGCGGACACGGTCGACGAGTTCGCCGACGCCGTGGCCCAGATGTCCCTGCCCGAAGTGGCGGCGATCGAAGCCAACATTTCCTGCCCCAACCTCGAAGCGGACGGCATGGCCTTCGCCATGACGCCCGAGACCACCTACAAGGTGGTCAGCGCCATACGCCGCAAGACGCGGCATCCGTTCTGGGCCAAGCTCACGCCCAACGCCTCGCAGATCGCCGCGGTCGCCCGGGCCGCGGAAGAGGCGGGCGCCGACGCGCTGGTGATGGGCAACACCGTGCTGGGCATGTCCATCGACGTGCGCACACGCAAGCCCAAGCTGGGCAATGTCATGGGCGGCCTGTCCGGGCCCGCGATCAAGCCCATCGCCGTGCGCATGGTGCATCAGTGCTATCGCAGCGTGCGCATCCCCATCATCGGCTGCGGCGGCATCGCCAATGCCGAGGACGTGGTGGAGTTCATGCTGGCCGGCGCCAGCGCCGTCCAGGTGGGCACGGCATCCTTCATCGACCCGGGCGCGATGCAGAAAATCATCGACGGGCTCGAAACGTATTGCCAGGAAATGGGCGTGCAGGACATCCACAGTCTGACAGGAAAAATGAAGATCGACCGGCAGCTTTCGGATCGCTGGCTGCGCTTTGCCCAGCAGTCGGGCTAGGGATTGGAGGTTTTATCTTATGGACTTGATCAAGCTGCGGCCGGTGGCGCAGAAGATCTTCGACGACATTCGCGAACTGACCTTCGACGGCATCGGCGTCACGCGCGAAAGCTACGGCCGGGGCGAGTCCGCCGCCGCAGACTACCTCAAGGCCTACGCTCAGTCCGAAGGCCTGCTCGCGCAGACCGACAAAGCGGCCAACCTGATGTTCAGCCAACCGGGCGCGGCACCGGATGCGCCCGCGATCTGGACGGGCAGCCATATCGATTCGGTGCCCCAGGGGGGCAATTTCGACGGCCTGGCCGGCGTGCTGGCGGGCCTGTTGTGCCTGACGGCGCGGCAAAGAGAAAAGCGCCAGGCGAAGCTGCCGCTCGAGGTCATCGCCTTCCGGGGCGAAGAGAGCGCCTGGTTCGGCAAGGCCTATATGGGCTCGGGCGCGCTGTTCGGCAAGCTGAGCGAGGCCGACCTGGAACTGAAGCAGCGCGCGACCGGGCAGACCATGGCCGAGTGCATGCGCGAGGCCGGCGCCGATGTCGAGGCCATTCGCAACGGGCAGATGCTGTTCGACAAATCCCGCGTGAAGGCCTATCTGGAACTGCACATCGAGCAGGGGCCGGTGATGGTTGCGCGCCATCTGCCGCTTGCCGTGGTGTCCGGCATACGCGGCAACGTGCGGCACAACCGCATCGTGTGCCACGGCGACGCCCAGCACTCGGGCGTGGTGCCGCGCTGGCTGCGCCACGATGCGATGTTCGCGGTCGCCGACCTGATCATGCGCCTGGACGAGCACTGGCGCGTCTTGCTCGAACGCGGCACCGATCTGGTGGTCACCACCGGCATCGTCGGCACGGACCCCGACGAGCATTCCATTTCGCGGATTCCCGGCAAGGTGCACTTCAGCTTCGAGGCCCGCAGCAAGAGCGAGGACACGATCGAGGCCTTCTATCAGCTCATGCGCGCCGAGTGCAAGGCCATCGAGCGCGAGCGCGGCGTTCGATTCGAGTTCGACCGGCGCCTGCTGAGCGAGGCCGCCACCATGGATGCGCAGATCTGCGACGTGCTGGCGCAAGCCTGCAAGGACGTCGGCGCCGCGTTCGAGGTGATCCCCAGCGGCGCCGGGCACGATGCCTCGCTGTTCGCCAACGCGGGCATCCCGTCCGGCATGCTGTTCGTGCGCAACCAGAACGGTTCGCACAACCCGCGCGAAGCCATGGAAATAGACGATTTCATGCTCGGCGTGCAGGCCATGAGCGATGCGTTCGACCGACTGGATACGCTGTGAAGAAGCCGGCCGAAGCGTTCCAGTCCTCGATCGATTACACCTCGCTTGGCGACAGGCTGCGCGCCTATCGCATCGGCGCCTCGCTGCTCGCCGAAGACGTCGCCGAGCAGCTGGGGATTTCGCGCGCGGCGGTCTACCGCATGGAAAAGGGCGAGATCGTCAAGATCGAAACCCTGGAGCGGCTGGCGCATCTGCTGGGCACCTCGGTCGCTTCGCTGCTGGGGGTCGAGGTCGAATACTACGGGTCGGCGCTGGCCCTGTTCGAACGCATGCGGCAGCTCGAAGCGTCGTCGGATCGCATCCTTGCCCACTTCGAGCCCATCTCGGTGCTGCTGACCTCCGAGGACTATTTGCATTTTTTGCGCGAGATGCTGGTGGAGGCCGCGCCCCGCGAACCCGGCAGGCGGCCCAAGGCGTCCGACATCGACAAGATCGTGCAGATCATGATCGAGCGCAAGGCGCTCTTCGAGAAGCGCAAGCCGCACATCGTCAGCCTGATCGGGCTGCGGGAGATCGAGCGGTTCGTCCACATCGGCCTGGTCGGGCGCGTCGATCTGCCCGAGAAGATCCGCAAAGAGCGTGTGCAGGCAGCCAGGCGAGAAGTGAGCCGGATCGCCGACCTCCTGGAAAGCGAACCGATGCATGTGCAGGTCGGCCTCATCGACGACACCATGCCCGCGTCCACCTTCCAGGTTTTTTCGGGGGGCGAGCGCCCGGCCCTGGTCGTCAGCCCTTTCCGGCTGGGCGAATTGCCCAACGTGCACAACGGCATCGCAACCGTGACCGCGTCCGCCGAGGCGGTGCGCATGCACGAAGACATGGCAGCCCATCTGTGGAAAGGGGCTTATAAAGGCGTCAACGGGGCGCAGATAATACGCAAGCTCCTGGCGCGCATACACTGATCATCGAGACAATATGAAGACCCATACCCCCGAATACAGGGAACGCCGCGTGGCGGCCCGGGCGTTGATCGACAGCGGCTGCCTCGCAGTGCGCGCCGACGAGCCGTTTCGTCTGCCTTCGGGTTGGGCCAGCCCGGTCTACATGGACTGCCGGCGGCTGATCTCCTACCCTTCGGCCCGCAAGGCGCTACTGGCGCAGGGGCAGGCGCTTTTGCGCCAGGCCGGCGCGCTCGACGGCGTGGCCGGCGTCGCGGGTGGCGAGTCCAGCGGCATCGCGCTGGCCGCCTGGCTTTCCGACGCCCTGGACGTGCCGATGCAATACGTGCGCAAGCGGGCGGCGGGCCACCGGATCATCGAAGGCGTCGTTCCGGAAAACGGCAAAGTCCTTCTGGTTGACGATATGATGGCGGTGGGTCAGTCGAAAGTGCGTTTTTGCCATGCCTTGTCCGACGCCGGCGCGCGGGTCGACAGCATCTTCGTCTTCTTCGCGTACGACACCTTCCCCGTCGCGGCAGAGCTGGAAGCGTCGCAAGTGAACGTGTATGCGCTGGCGACGTGGCAAGACGTGCTGGCGGTGGCGCGCGAGCGCGGCGATTTTCCCGACCGGGCGATCGCCGAACTGGAGGGATTCTTGCAGGATCCCGTCGGATGGTCCCAGATTCACGGGGGGCTGAACCCCGGGCATGGCGCCCGCTCCCTCAAATAGGAACGAACATGAGCTTTACAGACATTGCAAAACGCTTTGGCGATGCCAGTCCCGGAACCGACACGTTCAAGGCTTTCTACAAAGACGCCTTCCAGTTGATGAAGACCGACGTGGACAACGCGGGCCTGTATTTCATCGTGGGCATCGTCGCGCAGTCCTTCGTGCGCAACTACGAAGACCAGGGCCTTACGCCCGAGTTCGTCAACGCCGCCAAGGCGATCCTCGTGGGCTACAACGCGAAAGTCTGCCAGGCGCTCGTGGCCGAGCCGGCCGAGCGCCTGCGCCTGATCGGCGAAGTCGCGTGCGACTACGAGTGGAACGTGCACGACTTCTGATCGGGCGTCGTCACGCCGGGCGTCGCGTCGCGATAAAAAAAGAGGCCGCTTGCGAA
>CALGFL010000449.1 GCA_937881145.1 uncultured Bordetella sp. | reverse complement strand
GTCTATAGTCAGCTGGGCCAATTCCAGCCAGACGCGCGGATCATCCGGAAAACGCCGGGTGCGATCCAGCGCCTGGTCCACGGTCAGACCGACAGGGGCATCGGGAGCGGCTCTCTTGTCTGCGAACGCGGAGGGACGATGAGTTGGTTTTTGGGCCATGAAAGTCAAAAGCGCAGAAAAGTCGATAATGCAGTCTACCTAGTGCTGCATGGCGGAAATTGCTGGTTAAACGGGGGAAAGCCTGCGCTTTTCGCGGTGCGGCCGCCCATATGCGAAAAAACACCCCGCGCGTCGAAACGGGCGGGGTGTTTGAGACTCGCTTTTCCGGATGTTGCCACCCGGGTCGAGCCGCGATTAACGCAGCAGCGACAGCACGCTTTGCGAGCTGGAGTTGGCCTGGGCCAGCACCGAAGTACCGGCTTGCTGCAGGATCTGAGCCTGGGTCATGGCCGAGACTTCCACCGCGTAGTTGGCATCCTGGATGCGCGAACGGGCGTTGGACAGGTTGGTGTCCGTGTTGTTCAGGTTGGTGATGGTGGAATCCAGGCGGTTCTGGACGGCACCCATCTGGCCGCGCAGCGAGTCGACCGACTTGATGGCCGCGTCGATGGTGGCCAGGTAGGTGTTGCTGGCGCCGGTCGTCGAGATGGTGCCGGCAGTGTTGCCGATGGTCTTGAACTTCGTGACGTCGATGGTGACGGACGTGGTGGCCAGGGTGGTGGTCGACGTCGTCGAGCTCGCCACGCCCAGGGCGCTGGCGTTCATCTTCTGCATGTTGATGGTGATGGTTTGGCCATCATTGGCACCAATTTGCAGGCTCATGCTGCCGCTCGTCGCCAGGATGGTCAGACCGTTGAATTGGGTCTGGGCCGAAACGCGGTTGATTTCGGACATGTCCTGGTTGATTTCGGCCTGGATGGAGCTCAGGTCGGCGGACGTGTTGGTACCGTTGGCGGCTTGAACGGTCAGTTCGCGGACGCGCTGCAGGTTGTCGTTGATCTCGTTCAGGGCACCTTGGGCGGTCTGCACGACGGAGATGCCGTCGTTGGCGTTGCGCGAGGCTTGATCCAGGCCGTTGACCTGGGCGGTCATGCGGTTGGCGATGCCCGAACCGGCGGCGTCGTCGGCGGCGCTGTTGATGCGCAGGCCCGAAGACAGGCGCTCGATGGCGGTGTTCAGGGACGACTGGGACTTGTTCAGGTTGTTTTGGGCAACCAGCGACAAGTAATTGGTGTTGATGATCATCGACATGATGAAGGAGCTCCCAAGAGAGAAAAACTTCTTTCAAACTGGGTAGCTGTGCCACCCAACTTAACAGCAGAAGGTCTGCCGTTGTCCTGGGTTACGACTGGGTATGTCCAAACTTAAGCGGACAATTTACTTTTGTCATTTATAAGAAATGCAAAGTCATGCAACCCAGGCCAGCAAGCTCTCCGGAGGCAGATCATGCCAGGCATGATCGCGCAGGTAGGCGCGGATGCGGGCGACAGCCTGGCTGCGCAGCTGGCAGACGCGAGCCTCTGTTACGTTTAATACGGCCCCAATTTCCTTCAAGTTGAGGCCTTGCTCGTAACAAAGCGACATCAGCAGCTTTTCGCGCTCGGGCAGGGCACTGATGGCGTCGATGAGGACTTGGCGCAGGTCATTGGCCAGAAGGGCGTCCAGGGGCGAGGTTTCTTCGCTGGCCGAGATATCGTGCCAGCCGTCTTCGCCGTCCCGGCTGAAATCCTCGTAATGCAGGATCTGCACGCCGTGGGCGTCCTTGAGCATGTCCCGGTACTCGGCCAGCGACACGCCCAGCTCCGCGGCGACTTCCGATTCGCAGGGCTGGCGCATCAGGGCCTGTTCCTGCTTCTGGATGGCGCCTTCTATTTTGCGGCTCTTGCTGCGCACACTGCGCGGTAGCCAGTCTTGGGCGCGCAGCTCGTCGAGCATGGCCCCGCGGATGCGCGCGGTGGCGTAGGTCTCGAACTGGGCTTCCGGGTTCTCCTGGTAGCGCCGCATGGCGTCCAGGAGCCCGATCATACCGGCCTGCATGAGATCGTCCAATTGAACGCTCGCGGGCAACCGGGCAAGCATCTGCAGGGCAAGCTTGCGTACTAGAGGCGTATATTCAAGCAGATTGTCGTCGGCGGAAGGCATGAGATCGGACGATGAACCCACCATGGGCCATGGCGGGCATTGTGACCCGGTAGAAGAGCGTTCATTCCGACAAGCACCCTTCGTTTTGAAGGCTTGCTTGGAAGTTTATCCGCGAGAGGCGCGCGCGTGCGGTTCGCGAGAGTGTTGTTTGCAGGATAAGGAAATGTAAATGTAAAGCTTAAACATTGTAAAGTATTGCTGATGTAATAAACCCTTATGGACTGCCGTGTTAAATTGCGTTTAACTTACCGAAGAATGATACATTTTCATTCCAATAAGTTACTATTTAGATACAAATCGCGAGGCGCGGAACAGGTCAGCTTTTCGCTCCGCGACACTTTTCGCAGTAGAGGAGTCAAACATGAATACGACAGCAGGTGCTTCCTTGCTTACCGACATTCGCGAAGTCAATCTGTCTTACTTGCTTTTGGCTCAACGTATGCTGCGTGATGATTACGCGGCTTCCACCTTCCGCCTGGGCTTCAGCAACGAGGTTGCCGACCTGCTGCTCCATCTGACGCCGGCGCAACTCATCAAATTGGCCAGCTCCAGTTCGCTGCTGTGTCGTTTCCGTTTCGACGACTACAACTTGTTGTCGGCCCTGACGCAAGACGTGCTGGGCGGCGCCCTGCAGCAAGCTCACGCGACGATCCTGCTGGCCAGACAGCCTGTCGAAGAAATCGCCTGATTCCTCATCGAGCGGTCACTTCAGTATGGCAAGCAAAAGCGTATCCCAGGAAGCCGACGAGATTCTGTTGGCCAGCGCCATGATTACCCTGGGCGCTCGCCTGCAGGTTCTCGAGGCTGAAACCAGCCTCAGCCACGACCGGCTGGCGCGTCTGTACCGCGAAATTCGCGGTTGCTCGCCACCCAAAGGCATGCTGCCGTTCTCGGTCGACTGGTTCATGACCTGGCTACCGAACATCCACTCGTCGCTGTTTTATAACGTGTATGCGTTTCTGAATCAGCGCACCGAGCGCAAGGGTATCCGCGCCATTATCGACGCATACCGTCTGTATCTGGAGCATGCGGCCGCCGAAAACGGCGAGGCCAGCGAGCCGGTGCTCAGTTTCACGCGGGCCTGGATGCTGGTGCGCTTCTTCGACAGCGACATGCTGCAATTATCGGCCTGCCGGCAATGCGGCGGGCATTTCATCGCGCATGCGCACGATCCGCAATCGGATTTCGTCTGCGCCATCTGCCGTCCGCCGCCGCGCGCGGGCAAGACCCGCGCCGCCAAGGCGCGCGGCATTCAGGGCCGATCCGGGCTGGAGCCGACGCGTTCCTGAAAAAGGCGCGTGGGCGCCCGACTGTAAAGGCGCCAAAAGACCCCTAAAAAACCCTGTAACCCACCTTTTTATCAGGCGTGTTGCAGGGGATCATTCAAATTGGGTTACTGAGTGCCGTAGATCTCTCTGAAGATCTATCTCTGCCGTGGTAAAGGGGCTCATGTCGTGCTGATCGCTATTGGTTATTTTGTCGTTCTCGTGTCGGTCATTGGCAGCTACGCTTTCGGGGGTGGCCATTTGGGCGCGCTGTATCAGCCGCTCGAATTCGTGCTGATCGGAGGTGCGGGATTAGGCGCGTTTGTTGCCGGCAATAGCAAAAAATCGATGGCTGCCGTGCGCCAAGCCATACCTATGGCGCTCAAGGGCGTCACCTACAGCAAGGACGTCTATATGGACCTGATGTCCTTGCTTTATGTCGTGCTCAACAAGGCCCGCCGCGAAGGCCTGATGTCCATCGAATCGCACATCGAGGACGCGGCGTCCAGCCCGATCTTCGCCGACTACCCGCGCATCGTGGGCGATGCGAACCTGATGGAGTTCATCACCGATTATCTGCGCATCATGATCAGCGGCAACATGAGCGCGTTCGAAATCGAAACGCTCATGGACGAAGAAATCGAAACCTTCCGCCATGAACGCGAAGTGCCGGTGCATGCGTTGCAGAACGTGGCCGATGCCATGCCGGCCTTCGGCATCGTGGCGGCGGTGATGGGCGTGATCAAGGCGCTGGCCGCCGTCGACCAGCCGCCGGCGGTGCTGGGCGAGCTGATCGCGCACGCCATGGTGGGTACCTTCCTGGGTATTTTGCTGGCCTATGGTTTTGTCGGACCGTTCGCTTCGCGCGTCGAGCGCTGCGTTTCCGAGACGGTCAAGGTGTTCGAGTGCGTCAAGGTGACTCTGCTGGCCAGCATGAACGGCTATCCGCCGCAATTGGCGGTGGAGTTCGGCCGCAAGGTGCTGTTTGCCGCGGTGCGTCCGTCTTTCAGCGAGCTGGAAGAGCACGTGCGTCAGGCAAAGGCCGCAACGAGCGGCAAGGCCTGACGGAGC
Source organism: uncultured Bordetella sp. (assembly GCA_937881145.1). GTDB lineage: Bacteria > Pseudomonadota > Gammaproteobacteria > Burkholderiales > Burkholderiaceae_B > Bordetella. The sequence continues at coordinate 1,041 of CALGFL010000449.1, read as the reverse complement.
TGCGCAATGAGCACTGCCAACACCCACCGGGTTGTCGTCCGCCGCAAGAAGGTCCGCGGCGGCGGCCATCACGGCGGCAGCTGGAAGATTGCCTATGCCGACTTCGTGACGGCCATGATGGCGTTCTTCCTCGTGATGTGGCTGATCAGCATCGTTCCCAAGGAAGAACTCAAAGGCATCGCGGAATATTTCCGCATGCCGTTGCGTGTGGCCTTGACGGGCGGCCCCAACCAGTCGGCCGAAACCAGCGCCATCCCGGGGGGCGGGAAGGACCCGACCAAGAGCGACGGAGACGTGCGCAAGAGCGAGGGCAAGCGCATCGAAGTGCCGCCCAATCCGATCACCACGGAAGCCGATCGCCGCGATCAACGCCGGCTGGAGCGGTTGCGCAAGCAATTGGTCCACGCCATGGAGTCAAACCCGGTACTGATCAAGTTCCGCCCGCAGCTGTTGGTGGACGTCACGACCGAAGGCTTGCGCATCCAGATCGTGGACAGCAAGAACCGGCCCATGTTCGCGCTGGGCAGCGCGGAGGTCGAGCCCTATATGCGCGATATCCTTCGCCAGCTCGCCCCCTTGGTCAACGAAGTGCCCAACAAGATCAGCATCGCGGGCCATACCGACGCCACGCCGTATTCCGGGGACCAGGCCGGCTACAGCAATTGGGAGCTTTCGTCCGACCGGGCCAATGCGTCGCGTCAGGAGCTGGTGGCCGCGGGCATGGATCCGAACAAGATCATCCGCGTCCAGGGCTTGGCGTCGAGCATGAGCCTGGTTAAGGACGACCCGTTTGCTGCCGTCAATCGCCGCATTAGTCTGGTCGTGCTCAATGCCGAAACCTTGCGGCGAATCGAACAGGAAAACGCTACGGCGGCCGACGTGGCCAAGGGTATGATGGGCACCGGTAGTGTGCAGCAGCTCGACCAGGCGCTGCCGCCGCAGGCGGCTCAGCCGGCAGTTACCCCTGCGGCGGCACCGGTCATACCTGCCCAACATTAGGAAAGACATGACTCCGAACATCCTGGTCGTAGACGACTCATT
>CALGFL010000448.1 GCA_937881145.1 uncultured Bordetella sp. | reverse complement strand
GGAAAGCGCTCTAAGTTTTTGTTTTGTCGCTCTTCCTTATCCAAAAAGTGGAGCTGCTTTTTGGGGGAAACGCTTAGCTCGTCCATTTCAGCACGGCGGGCTTGACCGGGTTGACGAAGGGCCGCTTTTCGGCGCGGCTGGCCAGCCATTCCTTTTTCAGCGCCTGATACCATGTCGCCTGCGTGTCGGCGTCGTCGATCCACAGCAGGGACGGATCGTATTTCAGCCCCTCGTTCTGCAAATTGACCATGTCGCCGTCCTGTTTGAGGAAGGCCTTGGCGCCGAAGCGGAAGACCGGCGCGATGGCGCGGAAAATCCCGTGGTCGGACCAGAAGACCTGCGTGATGCGCGTCTTCGTCTCGTCGATCGGGGTCAGGCAGGTCAGGCCCAGCACCTGTTTGTCGCCGATCTCGATATGTTCGTAGCGGATACCGGGCAGGCGGAAGGTGATCTCGGTCGCGGGCGCGCCGCCCAGAATCTTGTAGGCGCGGCTGTTGGACGACGGACGGTGGCGGATCATGGCGAAGCCGAACTCGCGCGGCTCGAACGCCTTGGATTTCTCAAGCTGCTTCTTGGACGAGCGCCACCACCATTGCTGATGCACGTAAGGCCCGTGCGCCGGGTCCATCAGGCCGACGACCGCGTGGTCGATATGGCTGTCGAAATCCATGCGCTCGACGATCAGCGGCCTGATTTTGTCGTTCTGGCCGCCGACCACGCCGGGGAGGGTCGGCGGTTCGTGGTCCGGCTCGGCCGGGCGGCGCGGATCGGCGGCGATCCAGATCCAGACCATGCCCTGCTGTTCGCGGATCGCATAGTCGCGCACCTTGATGCGCTCGACCTCCATCGGCTGGTCCGAGGTCAGGGACGGCACGCTTTTGCACGTCCCGGACGTGTCGAAGGTCCAGCCGTGATACGGGCACTGCACGACGCAGGCGCCGCCTCTGCCGTCGCGCACCATCTCGCCCGCCGACAGGGGCGCGGCGCGGTGCGGGCAGATGTCGCGGATCGCATACGCCTTGCCGTCGAGGTCGCGCGCCAGCAGCACCGGCTCGCCGAGGATGACATAGCGTTGCAGCCTGCCCGCGACCAGATCGCCGGAGAGCGCGGCGAACCACCAGCCGTCTTTCAGCAGCCCCTGACCGAAGGCGACGCGGGGCACGGGCGATGCGGATTGATCGGGCATAACAGCTCTTTGGGCGTTGAAGGAAACGCCAATATAAGGGGATCGAAGCAAAACGCCAACGCCGCGCATCATGCGACCGGGTGAAGCAGGGGGACCGCACGAGCGCAGCGAGATGTGGTGGTGGGGTTTCTTACGCCAAGGTCCGCGCAAATTCCCCCAGCGCGTCGAGAAACGCGCGGTTCTCCTCGTCCTTGCCGACCGTGACGCGCAGGGCCTGCGGCAGGCCGTAATTGGCGACATGACGCACGATCAGCCCCTTCGACATCAGAAACGCGTTGGCGCGCGCCGCCTCACCGCCGTCGCGGAAATAGATCAGCACGAAATTGCCCGCCGAATTGCGCACGTCCAGGCCCATGGCGCGGATTTCCTGCACCAGACGCGGCCGCAGGATCGCCTGCCGGACCTCGCTTACGTGTTCGCACCGCTGAAGCATGCGCGGCTGGACTACATGGTGCAGAAGGCCGTCGAAATGGGCGCCGCGAGCCTGCAGCCGGTGCTGACGCGGCACACCCAGGTGGGCCGCATCAACGGTGAGCGGATGCGCGCCAACGTCGTTGAGGCCGCCGAACAATGCGGCATCCTGAGCGTCGCCGCCGTCAACGAACCGCTGACGCTGGAGCGCTATCTCGGCCGCTGGGTGCGCGGCAACCTCAAGGGCTTCGACGGGGTGGCGAATTTCGAGACCATCGGCGGGCGCATCGTCGAGTGCCACCTGCGCATGGCCGAGCAATGGCTCGATATCAACGGACCGGGTTGGGCCGATGCCGTGGTCCGGCTCTATGCGGAAGGGGCGTGGCGCTTCAAGGACCACCGCCGCGAGGGCTATAGCGTCGTCCTGTTCGGCGCCCATGGCGGGCAGTGGGACATCGACCGCGATCAGGTCGGGCGCTTCCTGGCCTGGCATCGCGAGTTTCCCGGCCGTCGCGTGCTGGTGGGGCTGTTGATGTTTCCGCTGTCCTTTCCCGGCGTGGTGGTGGGCTTTCTGATCATTCTGCTGGCCGGCCGCCAAGGCGTGATCAACCAGCTCTCGCAATGGCTCACGGGCGACTCGCTGGTGTTCGCCTACAACATGGGCGGGCTGTTCCTGGGCTATCTCTATTTTTCGCTGCCGCGCACGATAGGCATGATCGAAGCGGCCGCCATGCAGCTGGACGCCAGTCTGCTCGAGGCGGCCTGCACGCTGGGCGCGTCGGCCTGGCGGCGCTTTGCCGACATCGAACTGCCTGCGCTGCGGCCCGCGCTCATCGGTGCGGGCGCCATGAGCTTCGCCACCAATATGGGCGCCTTCGGCACCGTGTTCACGCTGGGCACCAACATCGACGTGCTGCCCATGACCATCTACAACGAGTTCACCAATTACGCCAACATTCCGGTCGCGGCGGCCCTGTCCATCGTGCTGGGTCTGGCGACCTGGCTGGTGCTGTTCGTCGCGCACAGCCTGGCCGGCTCGAACGACAGGGGGGCGGGCGCATGATGCGCACCCCCCGCCTCACACTGCGTGTTCGTCGACCCCCCGTAGGGGTACCCGCGGCGCCTGGCTTTGGGCGGCCCGGCGCCGGGCTCGGGAGGCACCATGAGTAGGCTGCATTCGAGAGCCGACACCCGCCTGGGCCTGGCCATCACGCTGGCCGTGGCGGCCTTTCTCGTCGGCCCCGTGGTGCTGTCGATATTGGCCGGCCTGACCAAGAACTACTTCGTGGGCCTCTCCAGCGGTCTCACGCTGCGCTGGGTGGGCCAGGTGTGGGACATGTACGACGGCACCATCTGGCGTTCGTTGATCGTCGCCCTGCTGACGCTCTTCATTTGCCTCATGGCCGGCGTGCCGGCCGCCTGGGTGCTGACGCTGCATCGCGGCCGCCTGGCGCGCGCGTTCGAAGAGCTCCTGACCCTGCCGGTGGCCGTGCCTGGCCTGGCCACCGCGCTGGCGCTGATCATCTCCTGGGGCACGGTGCGCGGCCTGCGCACCAGCACGCTGTTCATCGTGATCGGCCACGTGCTGTTCACGCTGCCTTTCATGGTGCGCTCGGCGCGCGCCAGCATGACGGGTGCGGGCCTGGCGATACTGGACGAGGCAGCCGCCACGCTGGGCGCCTCGCGCCTGCAGCGCTTTCTGACCATCGTGGTGCCCAATGCGCGGCCCGGCATTCTCACGGGCGGCCTGACGGTGCTGACCTTGTCCATCGGCGAATTCAACCTGACCTGGCTGCTGCACACGCCGCTCACCCAGACCCTGCCCGTGGGCCTGGCCGACAGCTACGCCTCGATGCGCCTGGAGGTGGCTTCGGCCTATACCCTGGTCTTCCTGCTGATGCTCATGCCGCTGCTGGTGGGCCTGCAATGGCTGGCCGGGCTGGACGCGCGGCGCGCCGCCGCGAACACGAGCGCCTGAAAAAGAAACGCGATCGACTACGCCTTCTTCACATGAACAAGACCTCCATCACCCTGCGCGAATGCGCCAAGACCTGGCCGGACGGCACGCGCGCCTTGCAGCCGCTGGACCTGCGCGTCGAAGGCGGCGAGATCCTGGCGCTGCTGGGCCCGTCGGGCTGCGGCAAGACCACCCTGCTGCGCCTCATCTGCGGGCTCGAGCATAGCGACACGGGCGGCAAGATCTTCTACGGACAGGAAGACGTGACCCAACTGCCGCCGGAGCAGCGCGGCGCCGGCGTGGTATTCCAGAGCTATGCGCTGTTTCCCAATATGAGCGTGGCCGACAACGTGGCCTACGGCCTGCGCGTGCGCGGCCAGGATGCCGCGAGCCGCAAGCGGCGCGCCATGGACATGCTGGCGCTGGTGCGCATGCAGGATTTCGCCGGGCGCAACGTGACGCAGCTGTCGGGCGGCCAGCGCCAGCGCGTGGCCCTGGCCCGGGCCCTGGCCATCGAGCCGCGCGTGCTGCTGCTCGACGAGCCGCTTACGGCGCTCGACGCCAAGCTGCGCGAGCACTTGCGCGTGGAGCTGGCGCAGATGCTGCGCGAATTGAACATCACCACCGTCATCGTCACGCACGACCAGGACGAAGCCATGATGCTGGGCGATCGCATCGCGGTGATGTCCGCCGGTCGCATCGAACAGATCGGCACGGCCGAAGCGCTGTATCGCCAGCCGGCCACGGACTTTGTGGGCGAGTTCCTGGGCACTTTGTGCCATGTGCGCGCTGTCGTCGAGGACGGCCTGCTGGCGCCGGGCGCGAGCGAGCTGGCCTTCCGTCCGCATCATGCCGTGCTGCTGGCGCCGCAACCGCGGGCGCTGCAGGCGCGCGTGCTGGCGCGCTTTTTCCTGGGCGACACGGTGCGCTATGAACTCGCCTTGCCCGACGACCAGCGCTTCTCGGCCGTGGCGCCCGCCGACAGCATCCACCAGGCCGGCGATAAGGTGAGCGTTAAGCTGATTCAAGCCTAGCCGCTTTCGATTTCTTCATTTCAATTCAGGATGCATGCCATGCTCATCGCCCAGATTTCC
>CALGFL010000447.1 GCA_937881145.1 uncultured Bordetella sp. | reverse complement strand
GCGCGCTCATCCGGTCGGAATACTGGCAGGCGATGCGAGAAGCCGGCGTGCGGCTTTGCGTTTCGCTCAAAATGCGCCGAGGGCTTTCCGTCCTGGAGGGCAGCCGTATCGATTTGCGCAATCATCGCAAGATCGTGGTGGTCGACGACCGGATCACCTATTGCGGAAGCCAAAACTGCGCCGATCCCGAATTCCGCATCAAACCCAAGTTCGCCCCATGGGTGGACATCATGATGCGTTTCGAAGGTCCGGTGGTGCGCCAGAACCAGCTGCTCTTCGCCGACGCCTGGATGGTGGAGGCCGACGAGAATCTATCCGGTGCTATCGCGCCTGCCGCCGAACGGCCGGCGGCCGACGGTTTTCCGGCGATCGCCTTCGGCACCGGGCCCATGTCGGTCAAGGGGGCGATGTCGGATGCGTTCGTCGGCATTCTTTACGGCGCGCAGCGCGAGGTGATCATCTCGACGCCTTATTTCGTGCCGGACCCGCCGCTGATGGAGGCCTTGATCTCCTGCGCGCGGCGCGGCGTGGAAACGATCCTGGTCCTGCCTGCGCGCAACGACTCGGCCGCGGTCGGCGCGATGAGCCGGGCGACCTATGCCGAACTGGCCGAGGCGGGGGTGAAGATCTTCGAGTTTCTCGGCGGACTGCTCCATGCCAAGACGCTGGTCGCCGATGGCGAGGCCGCCTTGATCGGCTCGGCGAATATGGACCGCCGAAGCCTGGAGCTCAATTTCGAGAACAACATCCTGCTGTATTGCCGGAATACGGCAGCGGCGATCCGGGATCGGCAGCATGCCTATCTGTCCAATGCCCGCGAGGTTTCCCGTGGCGAAATGCGCAAGCGCCCCATGCGCCGCATTCTCTGGCAGAATTTGCTCACCATTTTCGCGCCCATTTTTTGATCGATGTCGCTGCCTGCCGCAATACCGAAATTCTGGCGGAACGCATCGCTTCCCTTTATCGAGGCGCGTGAAATCGAAGACGGCCGGCACGTCTGTTATGCCAGGCATGCGCACGAGACGTTTTCGATCGGCGCCATCACCGGCGGAGAGAGCGTCTATTTGAACGGCGCGCACGCCGACAGTGTCCGCGCGGGTTCGATCGTCGTGATCAACCCGGGCGCCGTGCATGCATGCAATCCCATCAAAGACCACCCGTGGTCGTATCTCATGTTCTACGTCGACCCTGTCTGGCTCGGTCGTCGCCAGCAGGCAGCGGGCTGGAAGAATGATGGCGAGTTCCAGTCGTTTGCAACCCTGTCGTCCACGGATGCATTCCTGTTCGACGGGCTGCGTCATCTCTACGCCACGCTCATCGACACCCGGATGCGTGTTGAGCAGAAGGCCCGCGGTGCGGAAGCTTTTTTCACCGATCTGGCCCGCACGCTGAAACCCACCCGCTCATCCGATAAGCCTGCGCATGCGCAGCTTGAATCGGCGGCCCGGTATATCCGGGAAAACTGCTCGCAGTCGATCAGGCTGAAGCACATCTGCGCTGTCGCCGGGCTTTCCGAGTCGCACTTGATCCGTTCGTTCAAGACGCGCTACGGCATGACGCCTCATGCCTATCAGGTCAACTGCCGAATCGAATACTCGCGCGCGCAGCTCAAGCGGGGAAGCGCGATTGCCGACGTTGCCATCGACGCGGGTTTTGCCGATCAGGCGCACCTGCAGCGCGTATTCAAGCAACTGACCGCGGCGACGCCCGGGCAGTACCAGGGCTAGGCATGCCGTTTCTATTCCCGGATCAGATAGACAGTGCTGAGCACGAGCAGCATGGCCAGGACGCGGTTGAGCCACCGCATGCGCTCGGGATCGCCCAGGTGCCTGCGCAGAAACATGCCCGCGACGACCCAGCTGGCCAGTGACGCATAGCAGATGACGAAATAGATGGCTGCGAACGTCCAGATCAGCGATGTGGAGCCGTCGCCGACATAGGCGCCCATGCCCGCCAGCGAGGCGAGCCACGCTTTGGGATTCAGCCATTGCATCGCTGCGCCCGAATACATGCTCGGCCCTCGAGTCGATTTCGCCGTGGCGAGCCGACCGTCGCCGATGGCAAGCTTGTACGCCATGTACAGCAGGAACGCGGCGCCCGCCCATTTGATGGTTCCGATAAGGCTGGGCAGGTAGTGCAGGAGCGCGTTGACACCGAACCCGGTCATGATGAGCAGCACGGTGAATCCGGCGGTGGCGCCGGTCACATGCCGCATGCCGGCGCGAAAGCCGTATTGCATGCCGCTGGCCAGTCCGACCAGATTGACCGGGCCCGGTGAGATCGACGCGGCAAGGGCAAAAGCCGCCATCGAAATAAACAAATCCATGCATCCCTCCTGCGCAGCCGATCTAGGCTCCGACAATAGAGGGGCAGCCCCGGTTTGTATTGAATAAAACTGCTCTGGGTATCAGCCGAGGCTACAGGCGGCGGCATCCGGCAGGTAGTCGCGCTTTTCCAGTATGCGCGAGTATGGCCTGCATGAAAGCCTGGGCGGCAGGGGTCGGCGTGATGTCGCGCGGAGTGATGATGTGCAGCGTGCGCATGACCACGGGGCGGGCCAGCGGGGTGAAGCGCAGCCCCGGCTGCATGACGCGATGGGCCGCCAGTGCCGGCATCAAGGCGATGCCCAGGCCGGACTGGACCAGGGCGGCTTGGGACGTCGTGCTGGAAGCCTCGTAGAAAGGCGCGGCCGCTTCGATGGGAATGTCGGCTCTGGAGCGCAGCAGGGCCATTATGCCGGTCTGTTCGACGACTCCGACGAGCTTGCGCCCGGCTAGTGTCTTCCAGAGCAGCGTTCCGTTGCGGCTCGGGGTGATGTCCGGATCGTCGGTGCGGTATAGAGCGCCGAACTGATCTTCCAGCAGCGGCGCGAAATGCAGGTTGGGCGCATCCGCCCAGCGACTGGTAAGGCCAAAATCGAACTCGCCCGAACCCACCAGGCGCTGGATGTTGCCCGAGTCGTCGTCGCGCAGATACAGGCGGATGCCGGGATAGCGCTCGACATAGGCCGCCGCCGCCGGCGCGATGAGTTCCGTGATGGCCGAGGGCGCGGCGGCAATGCCTACGCGACCCCGCTCCAGCGCGCCGTATCGCACGGCATCGTCGATCACGCCCTCGAAATCGGCCAGCAGGCGCATCACGCGGGGCAGGAACTCCTGCCCCAGTGCGGTCAACAGCACTTTGCGGCTGGTGCGGGAAAACAGTTCCGCTCCCAACGCGGTCTCGATCTGCCGTATCAGCGTAGTCACGGAAGACTGCGTCTGGAACAGTCGGGCCGCGGCGTGGGTGAAGCTGCTTTCCTGGGCGACCGCGACGAACGCGTTGAGGTGCTTGATCGTGATGTGCTTGGGCAGTCGATTCATTTCAAAATGAGATTGATCAATCAACTAAAAGAATTTTTTCAGATTTGTGCCTGAGCCGCTCCTGCATCGGAAATCAATTCCGAGACAGCATCCGTCATGACCGTTGCCCCGCGCCACTTTCCGAACCGCTCGACCTGAAGATCGTCGGAGGCATCTTGCTCGATGGCAGCGGGGCGCCGGGATATCGCGCAGACCTGGGAATCCGCGGCGACCGGATCGCGGCTATCGGAGACCTGTCGCAGGCGTCGGCCCACCACGCCATGGATGCGATGGGCAGGGTTGTCGCGCCCGGATTCATCGACGTGCACGGGCACGACGATTTGATGTTCATCGAAAAGCCCGATCTGAGCTGGAAAACCACCCAGGGCGTCACCACCGTCGTGGTGGGCAATTGCGGCATGAGCGCCGCGCCGGCACCGCGGGCGGGCAATCAGGCGGCGGCTTTGACCCTGTTGGGCAAGGCTCCGCTTTTTCCGGACATGGCGACGTACTTGGACGCATTGGAGAACGCCCGCCCCAAGATCAACGTGGCAGCGCTCGTGGGGCATGGCAACTTGCGGCTGGCGGTCATGGCGGACCCGTCCGGCACGGCCAGCACCGGCGAGCAACAAGCCATGCAGGCCATGCTCGAAGAGGCCCTGCGGGCAGGTGCCGTGGGTTTTTCAACCGGCCTGGCCTATGAGCCCGGCAGCCACGCTACGCTCGATGAACTCGAAGGGCTGGCGCGCGTGGCCGCGCGGCATGGCCGGGTGCACACCAGCCATATCCGCAACGAAGCCGATGCCGTCGAGGCCTCGGTCGATGAAGCCCTGGGGGTCGGGCGAGCAACCGGATGCGCCACGGTTCTCTCGCATCACAAGTGCATGATGCCGCGCAACTGGGGGCGCAGCGCGGCGACGCTGGCGAATATCGACCGGGCGCGCGACGCGGGTCTGGACGTCGCGCTCGATATCTATCCCTATTCAGGAAGCTCCACCATCCTGATCCCCGAACGGGCCGAGTCCCTCGATGAAATCCGCATTACCTGGTCGATCCCGCACCCCGAATGCAGCGGGCGCCATCTGGCTGACGTCGCCGCGCAATGGCAGTGCACGCGAGCCGAGGCGGCGCACCGTCTGCTGCCCGCCGGGGCGATTTATTTCGCCATGGACGAGAACGAAGTCAAACGCATCTTTCAACACCCGTGCTGCATGGTCGGCTCCGATGGCCTGCCCGGCGATGCCAGGCCGCATCCCCGGCTCTGGGGTTCGTTTACCCGGGTGCTGGGCCGATATGTGCGCGACTCGGGTCTGATGTCGCTGGAATCGGCGGTGGCAAAAATGACTTCGCTGCCGGCCAAGGTGTTCGGTCTCGAAGGACGGGGCATTTTGCGGCCCGGGGCCAGCGCCGATGTGGTGGTCTTCGATCCCGATTCGATCCTGGATCTGGCTTCCTGGGACGAACCCTCGCGCCCCTCCCAGGGCATAGCCGCCGTGCTGGTGAACGGCGTGGCCGTATACCCGCAAACGAACGATCAGGCCCGGCCGGGCAAAGTCCTGCGGGCGAATTGAACGGCTCGCCTTCTTATTCATCCGATTTTTTGACGATATCTACAACACAAGGAGACATGCATCATGATGCGTAAAGTTTGTGCCACCCTGGCCCTGGTGACTATGACATCGACCGCCTGGGCTGCTTTTCCCGATCATCCTCTTACCTTGATCATTCCGTTTCCGGCAGGCGGTCCGACCGATATCGTCGGCCGGGTGGCCGCGGCCAAGGCAGGAACGATCCTGGGTCAACCGATCGTGGTGGAGAACCGGGCCGGCGCCTCGGGGACCATCGGCGTGGGCTATGTGGCGCGCTCCAAGCCCGACGGCTATACCCTGGGCCTGGCGACGGTCTCCACGCACGGCACGGCGCCGCATCTATTCCCGCACCTGTCCTACGATCCCGTACGCGACTTCACGCCGATCAGCAATCTGGCGGCAAGCCCGAACATCCTGGCGGTCAATCCCAACTATCCGGCCAAGAATCTGGCCGAGTTCGTCGCGCACGTGCGGGCCAATTCCGGCAAAGAGAGCTATGCCAATGCCGGGGCCGGCGGCGTGAACGATCTGGGAATGATCTGGTTTCTCCAGCTCATCGACAGCAAGATGAGCAGCGTGGCCTACCGCGGATCGGCTCCGGCTATCAACGACACCATCTCGGGTGTCGTGCCGGTGATCTTCGATAACTTTCCCTCCACGCTGCCGTATGTGAAAAGCGGCATGCTGCGTGCGTTGGCGATTACCGGCACGGCGCGTAATCCGCGCCTGCCGGATGTGCCGACTTTCGCCGAGCAGGGCTATCAGGGCTATGACGTGACTTCCTGGTATGGCGTCGTGGCTCCGGCCGGGCTTTCCGACGCGGTCCGCGACAAGCTGGCTCAAGCTTTCGAGCAGGCGATGCACGATCCGGACACGCAGGCCAAGCTGGAAAACGCAGGCGCCTTCCCGGTGGGCAACACGCCGCAGGAGTTCGCCCGGCAGATCAAGGCCGAAACGCAGCGCTGGGGAGAGGTGATCCGCAAGGCGGGCATCAAGTTCCAGGCGAACTGACCTCTCCCGCAGTGCGATGCCGTCAGGCGTATTGCGCGAGCCCGTGACCGAAAGACCAGTTTTCCTTCTCGACCTCGAGAAGGTTCACGAAGATGTCTTCGGGCCGGATGCCCGGGCTCTCGCCGAGCAACTGCGCGATCCGCTGGAATAGGGCCTTCTTCTGCTCCACGGAGCGCGTGTTGCTCGCGGTGATCTGGATGAGCACCAGATCGTCGCTGCGGGCGATCCCCAGATAAGAAGCGCCATAGCGAAAACCCGCGGCGTCATGCTCGGTGATCGTCATGAACTGATCGTTTTCAGGAACGTTGAACGTTTCGCGCATCGCGCGATACAGGCTGTCGAAGATGGCCTGCTTGTAGGCCGCCGGCTTGCCGGCGCGCAATGAAACATGAGTGAGGGGCATTGGGGATCCTTTCAGGACAAAGGGCCGGCCATCCGGGAGCCGGCCTGGATTGCTTGCTTGGATTCAACAATAGCGGTAAACCTATGATTTGAAAATCGTATAAATAAGTATTTCAATAATTTGATTTTTAAATGCTAAAACTGGATATCGAAGCAGTGCAGGCCTTCGTCCTGATCGCGGATTTGAAGAGCTTCACGCATGCCGCCGAAGCCCTGGATACGACCCAGTCGACGGTAAGCCTGAAGATCAAGCGGCTGGAAGACGTCCTGGGCCACCGCCTGCTCGAGCGCACGCCCAGGTCGGTGCGCCTGTCGTTCGACGGCGCCCGCTTTCTGGACGCGGCCCGCGCCTTTGTCGCGGCCCACCAAGGAGCCGCCGGCGCGCTCGAAAAACGCTCGTCGCGCCGACTGGTCATCGGCGTCAGTCATCACGTGCTCGGACCCGAGTTGCCGATGCTGCTGCGCCGCTTGAATGCGGCGGAGCCGCAGGTCGTGGTCGAGATCCGGGTGTCCGAGTCGAATGCCGTGCTGGAAGACTTCGATCGAGGCGCAATCGATGCCGCCGTCGTGCTCAGGCACGGCAGCCGCCGGCTCGACGGCGTCACGCTCCTCAAGGAATCGTTCGGCTGGATGGCGCATGCCGATTTCGAGCACCGGTCGGGCGAGCCGCTGCGCCTGGCGGCGCAGGCCGCGCCATGCGGCGTGCGCCGCATGGCGATCGACGCGCTGGATGCCGCCGGAATCGTCTGGACCGAGGTATTCGTCGGCGCGGGGGTTGCCACCCTGGGCGCTGCCGTGTCGGCCGGGCTGGCCGTCGCCGCGCTGGGCCATCGCGTCGCGCCGGCGGGAACAACGGATGTCGGCCCGAAGTTTCGCCTGCCGCCCCTGCCGACGCGGGACGTCGTGCTTTATTCGAGCCAGACCGACCCTCAGGCGAAGAACCTGATGCGGGCTTTGTCCGCGGCGATCAGATCGACGGTCGGGACTCGATAGGCTGCTCGCCGGCCTGCGACTCGAGAAATTGCAGAAACTCGGCTTGGGGCGCGGGGCGATGGATCGCGTAACCCTGCCCGTAATCGCAGCCCCATTCTCGCAGCAGCAGCAGGGAGGCGTAATCCTCGATGCCTTCGGCCACCGTTTTCAGCCCGAGCGACCGGGCCAGCAGCAAAATGGCGCGGACGATCTTCTGGTTGTTGGGATCCGTCGCCAGCGTCTTGATGAACACCTGGTCGATCTTCAGGGCCGAAGCGTGCATCTTCTGCAAGTAGGCCAGCGAAGAATGGCCGACGCCGAAATCGTCGATAGCCACGCGGTATCCGCGTTCGCGCAGCTGCGAAATCACACGGATGCCGTGGTCCAGGTCCATCATGACCGCGCTTTCGGTGATTTCCAGTTCGATGTCGTTCGCCGTCAGGCCGCAGCGGCTGGCATTGAGGTCGATCGCATCGAGCAGTGTGTGATCGCGCAGGTTGTGCACCGAAAGATTCACCGATACGCTCTGCTTGTATCCCGCGGCGCGCCAGTTTGCGACGTCGGCGAACGCCGTGGCGATCACGCTGCGCGTCACCCGGTCGATCAGCATGGTTTCTTCGACCTGCGGGATGAACAGGCCCGGCGGCACCAGGCCGCGCTGTGGATGATTCCAGCGCAGCAAGGCCTCGCTGCCGACTACCTCGTCGGTGGCAAGCATGATCTTGGCTTGGTACCAAACCTGAAGCTCGCCGCGTGCGATGGCGCCGGGCAAGGCTCCCAGCAAGCTCAGGTTTTCCCGGTTGGTGTGGTCGTTTGCAAGGTCGTAGATCGAGCTGGAGGATTTGCTCAGATCGGCCCAGTGCATGGCGACGCTCGCCTTTTGCAGCAGGTCCTCGGCCGTGCGTGCGTGCTCCGGGAAGTGCGCCAGGCCTATGCTGGCCTTGACGTGGATGGGCACGCCGTCCACCACATAGGATTCGTTGAATATCTCCCTCATGCGGTCGAGCGTAGACTGATGCGACTCGTCGCTATCGACCACGATCGCGAGCCGGTCGTTCTGTATCAATGCGAGCAGGGACTCGGGCGGCACGATCTGCTTGGTGCGATCGACGATCTGGTGCAGCAGGCGCGCGCCGAATTCGGATCCGAACGTGTTCTGAATGTCGAGCAAGCCATTGAGCTGAATCACCGAGACGATCAGTCTGCGCTCGTCGGGCGTTCTGCGTATCATCTCGCCCAGCGCCAGAGTCAGCCCCGACAGATTCAGCAGATCCGTATCTTCATGATGATCGTGGAGCCACTGCAGCTTGTATAGGTAGCGGCGGAACAACTGCGATAAAGCGC
>CALGFL010000446.1 GCA_937881145.1 uncultured Bordetella sp. | reverse complement strand
CTCACGGTGTGGCGGGCCTGCGGCGGGCCGACCCGCGCCGATACCGTGGCGCGGGCCTTGGCCGACAGCGGGGCGGCGGATACGGATTGGGTGCTGGTGCACGATGCCGCGCGTCCTGGCCTGTCGGAAGAGGCACTGGCGCGCTTGATCGACGCCTGCCTGCCCGACCCTGTCGGCGGCCTGCTGGCCTTGCCTGTGCCCGATACGATCAAGCAGGCCAAGACGGAACCGGACGACCGCGAGGCCGTGGCGCGCACCGTCGATCGCGAGGGTTTGTGGCTGGCGCAGACGCCACAGATGTTTCGCGCCGGGATGCTGCGCGATGCCCTGGCGACCGCGCTAGCGGGCGGCGCGGCCATTACCGACGAGGCCTCGGCGATGGAGGCCGCGGGCCGCATGCCCCGGCTGGTGCGCGGTCACGCGCGCAATTTCAAAGTGACCTGGCCCGACGATTTCGACCTGATGGAAAAATGGCTATGAATTTTCCTTTTCGCGTAGGCCAGGGCTTCGATGTGCACGCGCTCGTCGAGGGCCGTCCGCTCATTCTGGGCGGCGTGACGATTCCGCACACGCATGGACTGCTGGGCCATTCGGATGCGGACGCGCTGCTGCATGCCGTGACCGACGCCATATTGGGCGCGGCGGGCCTGGGCGACATCGGCCGGCATTTTCCCGATACCGATCCGCGATACCAGGGCGCCGACAGCCGCGTGCTGCTGCGTGCGGCCCTGATCAAGGTGCGCCAGGCGGGATGGCTCGTGGTCAATGTGGACGCCACGGTGCATGCGCAGGCGCCCAAAATAGGCCCCTACGCCCAGGCCATGGCGGCCAATATCGCAGCCGATCTGCAAATCGAGGCCAATGCGGTCAACATCAAGGCCAAGACCAACGAAGGCTTGGGCTATCTGGGGCGCGAGGAAGGCATCGCCGTGACGGCGGCGACGCTGCTGGGACGCATGCCGCCCGTGGAGGCCACAGGCGGACCTTGATCTTCATGCAGCCGGCGCCGTCCAGGGCCAGGCGTGGCACGCTGGCAAGGCATTGCGCCCAGGCGCCTACAGCGTCTCTCCGCCCACTTTGCGGTTGCAGGCGCACAGGCCACCGGTCTGCAGGCCGTCGAGTATGCGCAGGACTTCCTCGGGGTTGCGGCCGACGTCCAGATTGTTGACCGACACATGCTGGATGGTGTTGTCGGGGTCGAGGATGAATGTGGCGCGCAGGGCCACGCCGCTGTCTTTTTCGCGGATGCCCAGTTGATCGACGAGCGAGCCGCTGGTGTCGCCGAATTGGTAATGCCCCAGCTTGTCCAGATCGGGGTGCTCGCGGCGCCAGGCCAGCTTGACGAATTCATTGTCGACCGAGCCCCCCATGAGGATGGCTTCGCGCGCGGCGAATTCTTCGGCCAGTTTGTCGAAGCCCGCGATCTCGGTCGGGCAGACGAAGGTGAAATCCTTCGGATAGAAGTAGATGACCTTCCATTTGCCCGGGAAAGAGCTTTCGGTGATGTCCTCGAAAGCCGAGATGCCGTTTTCTTCGTGGTGGTTGAAGCCGGGTTTGACGCCCGTGATTTTGAACGATTCGAGCTTGTCGCCGACGGTTTTCATATTGTCTCCTTGGTGGCCGGACACTAGGCGGTATCGGCGTCCGGCTGATAGTTTTTGGATTTTGCCCTGGGCAGCTCGATGCGCGCGGTCAGGCCGCCGCCACTACGCGGCAGCATGCGCAGCGAACCGCCCGCGTGCTTGAGCAGGCGCTCCACGATGGCCAGTCCCAGTCCCGAGCCGCTGACGCCGGTACGCGCGGCTTCGCCGCGCGAGAAAGGGCGCAACAGACGTTCGACTTCCTCGGGGGCGATGCCGGGGCCTCGATCCGAGACTTCGATCGCCAGTGTATTGCCTTCGGATTGCACGGTCATGACCAGATGGGCCTGGCCGTCGGGAGAGCGGCCGTAGCGACGCGCGTTTTCGATCAGGTTGCCGACGATGCGCTTGAGGTCAAGCGCCGTGATGCGGGCGCGCAGACCGGGTTCGATGCGTGCGTTGAGCTCGCCGCCCAGCGACGCGGTATGGGCGCGTTCGCGTTCGAAAAGATCGTTCAGCACCGTGGAGATGTCGGTGGCCGTCTGCGGCAGCGTGCCCGCGGGGCGCGCATATTCCATGAGCTGGCCGATGCTGTGGTCGATCTGGCGCAGGTCGTTGTCGATGGCTTGCCGCGCATCTTCGGTGACCTCGCTCATTTCGATTTCCAGGCGCATGCGCGCCAGCGGCGTGCGCAGATCGTGCGAAATACCGGCCAGCATCAATTCGCGGTCGGTATCGGTTTGTCGCAAATCCCTGGCCATGCGGTTGAAAGCGGTGTTGAGATTGCGGATCTCCAGTGGCCCCTGCTCGGGCAGGGGCGCGGGCGTTTCGCCGCGCGAGAGCACTTGCGCGGCACGCGCCAGCCGCGACAGCGGCCGGTTGACGAAGCCCACGCTGATGGCCGAACCCACCAGGGACAGCAGCAGCGCCGTGGCGCCCCATCCCAGCCACTCGATGCCGCCTGTCAGGCCTATCTGCTCTCGTTCGAACACCAGCCAGTACAGGTTCTGGTTGATCTGGAAGCTCACCCAGAAGCCGGGCACCTGGTTTACGCCCCACGCGATCTGTGTGCCGGGGCCGAACCGCATGCGGATCTGCTGCGCCACGCGCTGCCAGTAGTCGTCGTTGGGCAACGGTTCGGTGAAGTCGGTCACCTCACGCGGATAGACCTGGATGCCTTCGTTGGTGGCCAGGTCCAGCAGCAGCTTGCTGCGTTCGTCGGTATGCGCGTAGACCAGCGCCGTGCGCGTGATGTTGACGGCCGTGATGACGCGCTGCGCCATCTGGCTGGTGCGCGGTCCCATTTCCATGCTGAAGAAGACTTGCAGCCAGGCTCCCAGGCTGACCAGCATGAGAACCGCGAGCAGCAGGAAGGTGCGGCCGAACAGGCCCAGCCTCACACGGGAGGCCAGGATGCGGGCCAGCTTCTTCAGGCGACGGGCGGGGGAACCGGTTTCCTGCCCGGCCTGATCGGGAAGTTCAGTTGCCGCCATCCGGAACGAAGACGTAGCCCAGGCCCCAGACTGTCTGGATGAAGACCGGCTTGGAGGGGTTGGGTTCGATCAGTTTGCGCAAACGCGAGAGCTGCACGTCCAGACTGCGGTCGAAGGCTTCGTATTCGCGGCCGCGCGCCAGTTCCATGAGCTTGTCGCGCGAAAGCGGAATCTTGGGATGACGGGCGAAGACCTTGAGCACCGAGAATTCGCCGGTGGTGATGGGCACCGGCTCGTTGTCCTTGGTTAGCGTGCGGGTGGACAGGTTGAGCACATAAGGTCCGAACGCGATGGACTCGTTTTCCTGGCTGGGGGCGCCGGGGTGCTCTTCCGTGCCGCGGCGGCGCAGGATCGCATTGATGCGGGCCAGCAGTTCGCGCGGGTTGAAAGGTTTGGACAGATAGTCGTCAGCGCCCATTTCGAGGCCGACGATGCGGTCGATCTCTTCGGCCTTGGCCGTGAGCATGATGATGGGCGTGTTGTCGTGTCCGCCGCGCAGGCGGCGGCAGATCGACAGACCGTCTTCGCCGGGCAGCATCAAGTCGAGCACGAGCAGATCGAAATGCTCGCGCTGCCAGAGTTTGCCCATTTCTTTGGCGTCTTCGGCGACGAATACGTTGAAACCCTGCTCCGACAGATAGCGGCGCAGCAGGTCGCGCAATCGGGGATCGTCGTCGACGATGAGGATCTTGCGGATGGGGGTAGTGGCTGGAGTATTCATGGTGGCAAATGTAACAGCGGGATGGGCCCGGGTTAGTGTGCGTATATAACCATATATTACATATTGAACCGGATTCTGGATATCCCCCATGGAATTTTGAAAATCCCCCTAATCC
>CALGFL010000445.1 GCA_937881145.1 uncultured Bordetella sp. | reverse complement strand
CCCAATCCGATTGCGTGTCGGATTGGGCCGGGATGATAACGAGCGCTTGCAAACAGAAACTGCAAAGAGCGATCAGTTCACATGCGCGCCCGAGACTTTCACGATCTCTTTGTATTTAGCCTTTTCGCGTTTGACGAATTCGGTGAACTGGGCCGCCGACATGGGCTCGATCTCGGACCCCATCGACAGCAGCAGCTTGCGCACGTCGGGCTGGCGCAGCGCGTCCGAATAGGCCTTGTTCAGCTTGTTCACGATCGCCTGCGGCGTGCCCCCCGTGGTGATGATGCCGAACCAGGTGCCCAGGTCGAAGTTCTTCACCCCCGCCTGCTCCATGGTCGGCAGATCGGGCAGCAGCGACGAACGCTTGGTGGTGGTCACGGCCAGCGCCAGCACCTTGCCGTCCTTGATGAGTCCCGCCGACGACGCCAGGTTGTCGAACATGAAATCGGATTGGCCCGACAGCAGCGCCAGCTGGGCCGGCGCCGCGCCTTGGTAGGGAATGTGCTCGGTCTTGATGCCGGCGCGCAGGTTGAGCAGCGCGCCTGCGAGATGGCCCGCGCTGCCGTTGCCGCCCGAACCGGAATTGAGCTTGCCCGGATGCGCCTTGGCATAGGCGATCAGGTCGTGCACGGTCTTGATGTTGTTCTTCTGCGCGAAGGCCAGATTGACCTCCAGCACATTGGGCACCGACGCCACGATGGTGACGGGCGCGAAATCCTTGTCGGGGTTGAAGGGCAGCTTGCTGTACAGCCAGGGGTTGATGGCGTTGATGGCCACCGCGCCCATGCCCAGGGTGTAGCCGTCGGGCTTGGCCTTGGCGATCAGGTCCGCGCCGATGTCGCCGCCCGCGCCGGCGCGGTTCTCGACCACGATGGGCTGGCCCAGCTCGGCCGATACCTTCTGCGCCAAGAGGCGGGAGGTGGTGTCCAGCGGGCCGCCGGGCGCATAGGGCACGATGAAGCGCAGCGGCTTGTCGGGGTAGGCACCGGCCGCTTGAGCGGCCGGGGGCGCGGCGGACAAGCCCACGGCCAGCGCCAGCGCGCTGCCCGTCACGACGCGGCGGGATAGGGAAAAGCGTGACATGCGATGTCTCCTTGTCGGCAAATCGCCCAAGCATACTCCAGGGAAACGATCTTCCTGCTGACACGCGCGGCTTGAACTCTCCGGGCAGAGCGGCTAGATTATCGGCATGACGAACGTCTTCTTTTTCTGCGCCATGTGCGCCGCGCGCTGCTCGCGGCCGCAGTCGTTCGTCAAAGCCAAAAAACAGCCGCTCAACTGACCGGAGCGCGCCGTTCCGTCAGTTGAGCGACGGAACAGCGCCTGCCGCGGGCCGCAGTGCCCGCAAGGCATGCGGCAACCCCCGGCCCCTCGCTTGCCTGCACGGTTTTCCGTATCGGTCGATTCGGAACCTCACACCATGCAAGACTCGCAAACCCCGTATCAAGGCATCTGGCTGGCCCTGGTCACGCCCTTTCGCAACGATGAGATCGACCGGCCGGCCCTCAAGCGCCTGATGGCGCACTATCGCGACAGCGGCATAAGCGGCCTGGTCGTCTGCGGCAGCACGGGCGAGGCCGCCGCGCTCGACGAATCGGAACAACTGGCCGTGCTCGATATGGTGCTGGAAGAAGCCGGCGGGCTGCCCGTCATCATGGGCCTGGCGGGCAATAACCAACGGCGCGTCCTGGCCCGGCTCGACGCCTGCAACTCGCGGCCATTGGCCGGCGTGCTCGTTCCCGCCCCGTATTACATCAGGCCGTCGCAGGCAGGCCTGCAGGGCTATTTCCAAACCATCGCCGACGCCTCGGCCGCGCCCGTCGTGCTGTACGACATTCCGTATCGCACCGGCGTCGCGTTGACCGCGGACACGCTGCTGCGCCTGGCGGAGCACGGCAACATCCAGGCCATCAAAGACTGTGTCGGCAACGCGCAGACCACCCGCGCCCTGATCGAAGACGGCCGCCTGGCCGTCCTCGCCGGCGAGGACCACCAGATATTCGCCACGCTATGCCTGGGCGGCCAGGGCGCCATCAGCGCCGCCGCGCACATCCGTCCCGACTTGTACGTCGCCCTGCACCGCACCGTGGCCGAACACCGCCTGGACACCGCCCGCCGCTTGGCGACGGCGCTGGCACCCATGATCCAGCTCTTGTTCGCCGAGCCCAATCCTGGTCCGATCAAGGCGCTATTGGCCAGGCAAGGTTTGCTGATCGACGAACTGCGTGCGCCCATGCTGCCCGCCTCGCAAGACCTGGCCGTAAAACTGGCGGCGGCCCACGACGTACTCAACAGCATCGCGACAACGGACCTGGGCGTCGTGATTTGAGTCTTTGAGCCGCCGGCGACAGGACTGCGGGAGCGTTCCGATGCTCGCCCGATGGGCTGCGGTTGGCCGCCCCCCCCGCTTCTGACTCCCTCCGCCTTATC
>CALGFL010000444.1 GCA_937881145.1 uncultured Bordetella sp. | reverse complement strand
ACAGCCAGCCCGGAATGGCCGAGCACGATCTCTCGCTCAACACCTGGCCCGTCGGCACCGGTCCCTACATGCTGGTGCAGAACCTGCCCAACCGGCGCCTGGTGCTCGAACGCAATCCCAATTTTCATGGCGAGCCCTATCCCTGCGAAGGCGCGCCGGGCGACCGCGAGCGCGGCCTGCTGGCGGACTGCGGCAAGCCCACGCCCTTTATCGACCGCATCGTGTTCAGCCTCGAAAAAGAGGCGGTGCCCTTGGGCGGCAAGTTCATCCAGGGCTACTACGACATTCCCCAGGCCGATCGCGGCGACTATGGCGTGGCCATGCGCGTGGCGGCGGGCGATTCTGCCGACAAGGCCAGGCTTTATCGCGAGCACGGCATCCGTCTGCCGTCCTCGGTTGCGATGACCGAGATGTACATGGGCTTCAATTGGCTCGACCCGGTGGTGGGGCGCGGCGATACGCCCGAGCAGGCGCAGAAGAACCGCAAGCTGCGCCTGGCTATCAGCATCGCCTTCGATTGGGAAGAACACGTGGCCGTGTTCGAGAACGGACAGGCCCAGGTGGCATACGGCCCGCTGCCGCCCGGCGTGCTGGGCTACGAGCCGCCGCCGGCCGGCTACGACCCGCAGGTCTACGACCTGGTTGACGGCAAGCCCGTGCGCAAGTCCCTGGCCGTGGCCAGGCGCCTGCTGGCCGAGGCGGGCTATCCCGACGGCCGCAGCAGCAAGACGGGTCAGCCGCTGGTGCTCTTTTACGACTCGGCCGCCGGCACGGGCGGCGATGCGCAATTCGACTGGATGCGGCGCCAGCTGGCCCGCATCGGCATCCAGCTCGATCTGCGCGCCACCGACTACAACCGCTTCCAGGACAAGATGCAGAGCGGCGCGGCGCAGCTGTTTTCCTGGGGTTGGGTCGCCGACTACCCCGACGCCGAGAATTTCCTCTTCCTGCTCTACGGCCCCAACGGCAAGGTCAAGCATGGCGGCGAAAACGCCGCCAATTACGAGAACCCCGAGTTCGACAAACTCTTCGAGCAGATGAAATACCTCGACGACGGTCCGCAGAAGGCCAGGCTGGCGCAGCGCATGGTGGCCATCGTGCAGCACGACGCGCCGTGGATGTTCGGCTACTTCCCGCTGTCGGGCGGGGCTTATCAGCAGTGGGTAGGCAATGCCAAGCCCACCGATATGGTGCGCAACACTCTGCAGTACATGAAGATCGATCCGGCCCTGCGGGTGGAGCGCGTGCGCGAATGGAACCGGCCCGTCTGGTGGCCGCTGGCGCTGCTCGCGCTCGCGGGCCTGCTGGCCGTGGCGCTCGCCTGGCGCACGCTCAAGCGCCGCGATGCGCAGGCGCCGCTGCCGGGCGCCGCCGCGAATGCCATGGCAGACAACGCAGGGGAGGGCGCATGATCGCTTACGTCGTGCGGCGCCTGATGTACGGCGTGTTGATCCTCCTGGGCGTCAACCTCCTGACCTTCGTGCTGTTCTTCGCGGTGAACACGCCCGACGACATGGCGCGCCTGGCTATCGGCGGGCAGCGCGCCAGCCCGCAGGCGGTGCAGCGTTGGAAGGCCGAGCACGGTTACGACAAGCCGCTGTTCTACAACGCCGCCGGCCAAGGCGCGCGGCGCTATACCGATACGGTTTTCTACCAGCGCTCGGTGCCGCTGCTGGCCATGCATTTCGGCGTGTCCGACTCGGGGCACGATATCGGCCGCGCGATCCGCACGCGCATGGGCCCCAGTCTGGCGCTGGCCCTGCCCACGCTTGTCCTGGGTTTGATGAGCAGCGTGGCCTTCGCGCTGATGCTGGTGTATTTCCACACCACGCGATTGGATTTCTGGGGCGTGGTCGCCTGCGTGGTGATGCTGTCCATCTCGGGGCTTTTCTACATCATCGCGGGGCAGTGGATGTTTTCCAAGATCCTGCGCCTGGTGCCCTATTCGGGCTTTGCCGGCGGGTGGGACGCGATCAAGTTCCTGGCCCTGCCGGTGGCGGTGGCCGTGGTGTCTGGCCTGGGTTCGAACGCCCGCTTCTACCGCACTCTGTTCCTCGAAGAGATCGGCAAGGACTATGTGCGCACGGCCCGGGCCAAGGGCCTTGCGGAAACCGTCGTGCTGTTTCGCCACGTGCTCAAGAACGCCATGCTGCCCATCCTCACCGGCACCGTGTCGGCCATACCGCTGCTGTTCATGGGCAGCCTGATATCCGAATCGTTCTTCGGCATTCCGGGCCTGGGCAGCTACACCATCGACGCCATCAACGCGCAGGACTTCGCCATCGTGCGAGCCATGGTGTTCCTCGGGTCGGCCCTGTACATCGTGGGCCTGATCCTGGCCGACGTTTCCTATACGCTGGTCGACCCCCGCGTGCGTTTCGAATAGCGATAGAGACCGGCATGCCATTCAAACCCGTCCTGCTCTGGACCGACGCCGCGCTCTTTCTGATGCTGGCCTGCGTCGTGGCCTATGCGGTGCGCGTCGCGCGCAGCGCGAACTTGCGCGCGGTCTGGGCGCAGGTGGCGCGCAGCGCGCCGGCCATGTGCTCGGCGACGGTGCTGCTGGCGCTGGTCATCGTAGGCCTGCTCGATTCGATGCATTATCAGCCGCGCCTGCCGCCTTCGCCCGGGGCCGCCGCCAACGCGCCGGCGGTGTATTCGCCCGCGGTACGCTCGGCACTGGACGGCCTGCTCGATGCCACGGTCCTTACGCACACCGAGAAGACGTATTCCGCGCCGCTGGCGTGGCGCTCGTTCACCAAAGAGACCCTGCTGGAGAATGGCGAACCGGTGCGAGATTTCCCGCGCTTGAAGTACGCCGGCGTGCAGCTGGCCGATCCGGCCGCGCAATGGCTGCCGGACGTTCTCATGCGCCTGGGAGGGGGGCTGCTGGGCGGCGTCGCAGCCGCCGCGCTTGCCGGCGCCATCCTGTGCGCGGCCTTGTCCAGGCGGCATGGCGGCCGGCGCGGCGCATTGGGCGCGGTGTGCCGCAACCGCACCGAGCTGCCCTGGCGCGCGATGTTCTGCACCGTCGCGGCGTTGTGCCTCGCGGTCGGCGCGGTGGCCGGCCTGGCCAGCGGCTATCACGTGCTGGGCACCGACCGCACCGGCAACGACGTGCTGTGGCAGTGCCTGAAAAGCGTGCGCACGGCGCTGGTAATAGGCAGCCTGACCACGGTCGCCATGCTGCCGCCTGCCATCTTCTTCGGCATCGCGGCGGGCTACTTCAAGGGCCGCGTCGACGCGGTCATCCAGTATCTCTACACCACCATCACGTCCATTCCGGGCGTGCTGCTGGTGGCGGCCTGCTCGCTGATGATGCAGGTCTACATCGACCGCCACACCGGGTTCTTCGACACCGCGGCGTCGCGGGCCGACCTGCGCCTCTTTCTGCTGTGCATGATCCTGGGCCTGACGGGGTGGGACGGCCTGTGCCGCCTGCTGCGGGCCGAGACCCTGAAACTGCGCGAACTCGACTACGTGCAGGCGGCGCGCGCCTTCGGCGTCTCGAACTGGCGCATCATGCGCCGGCACCTGCTGCCCAATGTCATGCACCTGATCCTTATCACCGTGGTGCTGCAGTTTTCCAGCCTGGTGCTGTACGAAGCCGTGCTGTCCTACCTGGGCATAGGCGTGGACCCGAGCATGAATTCGTTCGGCTCGATGATAGACAGGTCGCGCTTCGAAATGTCGCGCGACCCGATGATCTGGTGGGGGCTGCTCGCGGCCTTCGTCTTCATGCTGGCCCTGGTGCTGGCGGCCAATCTGTTCGCCGACGCGGTGCGCGACGCCTTCGACCCGCGCCTGCGCAGGCGCCGGGCGCGCAGCGCCAAGGGGGCAATATGATCGCGCCGGGCCGCCCCAAGCGCTCATTCCCCCTTGGGGGGACGGCGCGCAGCGCCAAGGGGGCAATATGATCGCGCCTTTGCTCGACGTGGCGGGCCTGAGCGTGGATGTGGAGGGCGAGTCCGGCATGACGCAGGCCGTCAAGCGCCTGCGCTTTGCCGTCGAACGCGGCGAAACCTTCGCGCTGGTGGGCGAATCCGGCTGCGGCAAGAGCATGACGGCGCTGGCTTTGCTGCGCCTGCTGCCGCAAGCCGGCCGCATCGCCGCCGGCCAGGTCCGTCTCGAAGGCCGCGATCTGAATCGCCTGCCCGAGTCCGCCATGCGGGCCGTGCGCGGCGGGAGCATCGGCATCATCTTCCAGGAGCCGGCCACCAGCATGAACCCGGTCATGCGAGTGGGCGACCAGATCATGGAAGTGTTGCGCGCGCATACCGCGCTGCGCGGCGCGGCGGCGCGCGAGCGGGCGGCGCACTGGCTCGCCCGCGTGGGCATCGCCGACGCGGTGCGGCGCCTGGACGATTACCCCTTTCAGTTCTCGGGCGGGCAGAAGCAGCGCATCATGATCGCCATCGCGCTGGCCGCCGAGCCGGGCCTGCTCATCGCCGACGAGCCGACCACGGCGCTGGACGTGACCGTGCAGGCCCAGGTGCTGGCGCTGCTGGCCGACATCCAGCGCGAGCTGGGCATGGCGGTGCTGCTCATCACGCACGATCTGGCCGTGGTGCGCCAGGTGGCGCATCACGTGGCCCTGATGCGCGCCGGCGAGATCGTCGCCAGCGCGTCGGCGGCCGATTTCTTCGCCGCGCCGGATCACCCCTATGCGCGCGAACTGTTCGACGCCATTCCCACTTACGCCAAGCGTGGCCATCCCCTGTCGGCTGCCGGCCGGCGGGCAAGGGCCGCCGCCATCACGCGAACGATCGCCATGCCATCCTCCGCTTCCGGCGCTTGCGCCACATCGCAAGAGATCGTGCTTGACGTGCAGAATCTGTGCGTGCACTACCCCGCGCGAGGCAGGGCCTGGCGGCGCGACTGGATCAAGGCGGTCGACGGCGTGAGCTTCGCGCTGCGCGCCGGCGAGACCCTGGCGCTTCTGGGCGAATCGGGCTGCGGCAAGACCACCACGGCCAAAGCCCTGCTGCGCCTGGCCCAGGGCGCCCGCGTCACGGGCAGCGCGCGCCTGGCGGGCCGCGATCTGCTGGCGGCCTCGCGCACCGAGCTGCGCCGCCTGCGGCGCGACATCCAGATGGTGTTCCAGGATCCCTATGCCTCGCTGGACCCGCGCATGCGGGTGGGCGAGATACTGGACGAGGGGATCGCCGCTCTGCGCCCCGAGCTGGGTGCCGCCGCGCGCGCCGAGCGGGCGCAGGGTCTGCTGGCGCGCGTCGGCCTGCCCGCCGACGCGTCGCAGCGATACCCGCACGAATTCTCCGGCGGCCAGCGCCAGCGCGTCGCCATCGCCCGGGCGCTCGCCGTCGAGCCCAAGGTGCTGGTCTGCGACGAACCCACCTCGGCCCTGGACGTATCGGTGCAGGCGCAGATCCTGGATCTGCTGCGCGAGCTGCAGGCCGATCTGGGCATCGCCTATCTCTTCATCACGCACAATTTCAGCGTGGTCGAATATCTGGCCGACCGGGTGGCGGTGATGCATGAGGGACGCATCGTCGAATGCAATACGGCCCGCGCCGTGCTGTACGAGCCGGACCATGCCGTTACACGTCGGCTGCTCGAAGCCGTGCCACGGTTGGATTTTGACCACCTGCAAACGTCTTAATACAGTAAAATCAACGGTTTTCCTGAGTGCCCTGCCCCCAGCGGGGGATTTGGCCGACGGCGATTCCTCTGGAGTCAAGCCCGTGATCACAGGTATTCGTAGCTGGGCGATAAGTTGCTATAGTTAAAAGATTGTTTCTCAAAGGGATGGCACACGACATGCATCAGTTTGGTCTCCTGCGCGCCGGCAAGGTCTTGCGCGTAGTGCTGGCCTGCGCAGCCTTGATAGGCTTGAGCGCCTGTGCGACCAACCCGTCGTCGTCCGAGGCCTCCCAGCAGGTTGATGTCAAGCCGGCCGCCGAAAATGGTGCCGCGCCCGTCGCGCCGCAGGTCGACGTGCCGGCCTCCAACACCACCGTGGCCGAACTTCAGGGCCTCATCCGCGATCACAAAGTCGACGAGCTGCGTACGATCTACAACGCCAGCTACGGCGCCAGCATGCTCTTCAGGCCGGATGATCTGACCTATTATGTTGTGCTTTTCCAACAGCGCAACTTCTGGCAAGTCGTCAAAACTCAATCCGCGCAGCAGGCCGACATGGCCTACCGGGCCTATGCCGCCCGCACGGCCGAACTGGCCCAGGCCGACTTCGACCGCATCCGCCTCGAAGCCGAAAACGCCAAGGCCCGGCAACTGCTCAACGCCCGTCTGGCCCGCCTGGGAACGCTGCAGGCCGACCAGGCCCTGCGCCAGCAGCAGGACCAGCAAGTGGCCACCCGGCAGAACCAGATCAACGCCGAGACCGATCGCCTGAACCAGCAACAGCAGATTGCCCGCACGCAACTGAGCAACCTGCAGCGCCAGATCGATGCCTTGCAGGCCGAGCAGAACCGCCTCTCGGGCATCGTCAACCGTCCGGCGTACTCCAGGCATTACACGCGGCCGGCACGCAGGTCCTATAAAAAATCCTACACCTATCGCAGGAGCAAGGTCGTCCACAAGGCCGCGCCCGCTGCCAAGGCCGCACCTCAGCCTGCCGCGCCGCAAGCAGCCGATACGCAGATGAGCGCGCCGGTGCAAGCGGCGGCGCAGGCTGCACCGGCGGCCCCCGCCGTTGCAGCACCCCAATCCGCACCTCAAGCGCAATAAAGACCCGACGCCGCCGCGGCCGCCCGGCGGCGTAATCTTGGGCCTAGGGTGGGCACACATAGCCCGGCGAGGGCATCCGCCGCCCTTGTCTTTGCGCCCTTCGCACCCATATTGAAGTCATGGCACTCAAAGTTTTCGACCTTCAATGCGAGCACGGCCACGTCTTCGAGGGCTGGTTCGCCTCGCACGACGACTACGACGCACAGCGCGCCCGGGGTCTGGTCGCCTGTCCCATGTGCGACTCCAAAGAAATCGCCAAGCGCCTGTCGGCGCCGCATCTGAACGTCTCGCACCTGCACGCGCCCGAATCCGCACCGCCGGCGCCGGCCGTGGGCATGGACGAGAAAGCGGCCATGGTCGCCCTGCAGGCCCGCGTCATGCGCCAGGTGCGCGAGCTGGTGCGCTCGACCGAGAACGTAGGCCCGCGCTTTGCCGAAGAGGCTCGCCGCATCCACGAGGGCGAGGCCGACGAGCGTCCCATCCGCGGCACCGCGACGCAGGAAGAGCGCACCGCGCTGGCCGATGACGGCATCGAGGTCATGACGCTGCCGTCCTTTCTGGACGACGGACAGCTGCAATAAGAGTCGGCCCCGGTTTTCGATTCCATCGGCCGCGAACGAAAAAGCCCTCGGAGAAATCCGAGGGCTTTGCGCATGGGCCGGCGCGCAGCCGGCCACAAACGAACCGTGCTGCGCTTACACGCGGCTGCGGTATTCGTTGGTGCGGGTGTCGATCTCGATCTTGTCGCCGATGGCGCAAAAGAGCGGCACGTTCAGTTCGAAGCCGGTGTTGATCTTGGCGGGCTTGAGAACCTTGCCCGAGGTGTCGCCGCGCACGGCCGGCTCGGTGTAGATGATTTCGCGCACGAGCATGGTGGGCAGTTCGACCGAGATGGCGCGGCCTTCGTAGAAGACCACTTCCACGGGCATGCCTTCCTCGATGTAGTTCAGGGCGTCGCCCATGCTGTCGGCTTCGATCTCGTACTGGTTGTACTCGGCGTCCATGAAGACATACATGGGGTCGCCGAAGTACGAGTACGAGCATTCCTTGCGCTCGAGCAGGACGATGTCGAATTTTTCGTCGGCCTTGTAGACCGACTCGCTGTTCGAGCCGTTGAGCAGGTTCTTGAACTTCAGCTTGACCACAGCCGCGTTGCGGCCCGATTTGTTGTATTCGGCCTTCTGGACCACGAGCGGATCCTTGCCGACCATGATCACGTTGCCGACTCGCAATTCCTGAGCGGTTTTCATCTAATCAAAACTCCGGGTAGTTCTCGGGGTGATCCTCGCGCGGGTTCATTCCTGCCGGGTCAGTTCCCACTGGGTTAATTCCCACCAATAGCGCCGGCAAAAATCATCGCAAAGCCGGTAAAGCCTTCTATTCTAACGTGTTTTAAGTTTTTCTGCGCAAAAAATGGCCAACTTGTCGGCCAGATCGGGGCCGGTTGCCTGCTGGGCGTCCCAGGCATGGGCGGCCGCCTGCCAGGCGCTCCAGGCCGGTTCGGCCAGCGCCGCTTCCAGGGCCTGGCCCAGGCGGTGCGCCTGCGGCGAGCCCGGGGCGGTCGCATCCGGATTCCGGGGGGCGCAATTCCAGGCGCGCGCCAGGGTGCGGGCGGTGTCGGGGGCAGGGTAGTGGGCCAGCCAGGCCTCGAGCTTTTCCAGATGCGCGCTGCCGTCCTGGGGATAGATATGCCAGACCAGCGGGCGGGCCGCCCAGGCGGCGCGCACGAACGAATCCTCGCCGCGCACGAAATTGAGGTCGGCGCACCAGAGCAGCCGATCGAAGTCGGGCTGCGCGACGAAGGGCACGCGGGCGATGCGCAGCGCGCCGCCGGCCTGCTCGTCCAGGCCGGGCGCCACGCCTTCGGGCACCAATATCAGGGTCGAATCGGACCGTCGTCGCAAGGTGTGCGCCAGCGCGTCGGTCGGCGCACGCGGATAACAAAACAGCGAGAGCACCCGAACGCCCTGGCGATGCGCCGCCAGTGCGGCCTGGTCCAGGCCCAAGCCGCGCAGGAAATCGTTTTGCGCCTCGCGCGACGCCTGCAGCGCGTCGCGCTCGGCCGTAAGGCCCGGTTCGCGCAGCAGGCCACCGGTGGCCGCCGTAAAGCCGGGAAAGAAGAAATACTTCACCAGCCCGTCCGGGCGCTGCGACGACAGGGTGTGAAAGCGCGCCACCCAGTCTTCGGCGCTGAGGTATTCCAGATTGATCCAGACTGGGCTCGCGCTCGCGTCATGAGACGGGCCGGCCGCCTGCGCACGCATGGCGTCGACGAACTCGGCCGGCGGATCGCAGGCAAAGGCCTCGATCACCACGTCGCCAGGGACCGGCAGCGGCGAGGGCGCGTTTTCTTGCCAATGGATGATTTCGACGCCTGTATGCCGTTGCCGCGCGGCGGTGGGATCGATGCCGGGCTGGATGCGGGCGAAGGCGCGCAGATCGTCGACCCAGAGCCGCATCCGCCAGCCCGGGCCTTGCGCCAGCCGGCGCGCCAGCCGCCAGCACACGCCGATGTCGCCGTAGTTGTCGACGACCCGGCAGAACAGGTCGGCGCGCAGGCTCATTTAATGAAAATGCGCGGGGGTGCCGGAGGCGTCTTCGGGCAATTCCGCGTGAACCATCTCGCCCTGCGGGTTGGGAAAGTAGGGCGCGCCGCAGTCTTCGCAGAACTCGGGAGACAGCACGCCGGGAATGCGGCGCACTTCGCCCACGCCGTACTCCCGCAGGAGCGCTGCGATTTCTTCGACGGCGCCGGGTTGGCCGTCGTCCAGGGCTTCTTCGTCCTCGCGGCCGTAAAGCGGCCACACGCAGCCATAGTAGACGTCGTTGCTGTGAGCGGGCGTGAAGCCGACGCGATATTCATCCACGCGGGTTTCGCCGCAGCCGGCCACCACGGCGCGCAGCTGCTCGGCGGGCAGGTTGACCGTGCCTTCGAGCCAATTGACCGCGGCGCGCAGCGACAGCGGGCGCACGCGTCGATCGGCTTCGCGGTTGCTGACGTAATAGGCGTCGGGCAACAGGCATTCGAGGCCGCAGCCGGGCAGCAGGGCGGCGATGGTGGGTTGGGCTTGGGCCACCCATTGTTCCAGGCAGGCATCGCGGCTGCTGGCCTGGTCTTCGGGTTGCTCCTGCCAGCGGAACAGCGGCTGGCCTTGCGGCACGGCCACCGCGGCCACCAGGTAGCGGGTGTCGGCCAGCATATGGGCTGTCTCCACCTCGGCGTCGGGCGCGGGCCTGACGGTCTCGGAGCCCAGCGCGCGGGAGGCCAGCTTGTGCAGCCAGTGCCAGGTTTCCGAGAATGTGCGCGGCATCTGGTCCAGGCTGAGCAGATGCGGCATCAGTTCCACGCGCACGCCCTGGGCCAGCACATGACCCTGCAACTGAACCAGCAAGGCTTGCTGCGCCGCGGCCGTCAAGGGAATGGCCGGAATGGCGTAACGCGTCCGAGCCACGACGGAGGCGACCGGCAACAGCACGTCGTGGCGCACGCCTCTATTTTCGACTTGCCTGGACTCGGACTGTGTCTCTGCCTGCTCGCTCAGT
>CALGFL010000443.1 GCA_937881145.1 uncultured Bordetella sp. | reverse complement strand
CGAGGTCGGATCGCAGGCGAAAACCAGTCCCGCCGCTTCGGCCGCCTCCATCGCGCGCCGCGTCACCACGCCCGCGCCGCAGCGCAGCGTCGCCACGGGTTTGTCGAGGCCGGGCAGCGTCACCTGTTCGATGGCGTCGAAATCGTCGAGCTTTTCGGTGTTGATCACCGCGGACAGTTTGACGAGCGGGATTGCGCCGCCGGTATAACCGGTGCCGCCGCCGCGCGGAATAATGGTCAGCCCGAGTTCGATGCACGCCTTGACGATGAACGCGATCTCCTTTTCGGAGTCGGGCGTGAGCACGACGAACGGGTACTCGACGCGCCAGTCGGTGGCGTCGGTGACGTGCGACACGCGCGACAGGCCGTCGAACTTGATGTTGTCGCGCGCCGTGCAGCGGCCCAGCACGCGCTGCGCCTGCTGGCGCAGGGTCGCGGTCTCGTCGAAGCGGCGCTCGAAATCGAGCACCGCGCCGCGCGCCAGGGCCAGCAGGTCGACCACCCGGCCGTCGCGCTGCGAGTCGCCGCGGTCCGAGGACGGCGTGCGGCGGCGGTCGATCTCGCCCAGGCGATGGTGCAGGGCCTCGATCAGCAGCCTGCGGCGCTTGGGATTGTCCAGCAGGTCGTCCTGCAGATACGGGTTGCGCTTGACCACCCAGATATCGCCCAGCACCTCGTAGAGCATGCGCGCGGAGCGGCCGGTGCGCCGCTCGCCGCGCAGGTCGCTCAGTAGCTGCCAGGCGTCGTCGCCAAGCAACAGAGATACGATTTCGCGATCCGAAAACGAGGTGTAGTTGTAGGGAATTTCGCGCAAGCGCGCGCCGGGAGCCGGCGGAACCGAGGCGAGGATTTGGCTGGCGAGAGGGGCGTTCATAGACGAGGAAGTGGCCCTTAAAAACCCATTCTAGATCATCGCCGCCCGGCGGCTCGGTAATAACCCCAGGATCGCGCTTTAAGAAACCTGCAAGGCGGGCCGGGCTCCCCCCCCCGGCGGCTTCCCGGGTATTGGAACCCCGCGCCGCGCGCCGTTACTCACGGGGCATGCGCCGGCAAGCTCGCCGGCTGTGTATCCGGAGCCTGTTCATGGACAAACGCGATCTGGCCAGCCGTCTGCTGGCCGACCTGGGCAATACCCTCACCGTCGGCCCCCTGGCCCTGGATTCCGCCACGCAAAGCTGCGTGCTGGTGTTCGACGAGAGCCTGATCCTGAACATCGAATACGACCCCGGCACCGAGCGCCTGGTCCTGTCCTGCTATCTGGACGAGCTGCCGGCCGAGGGCGCCGAGCCCCTGCTGCGCGAGCTGCTGGCTGCCAATCTGTATTGGCACCGCACCCGCGGCGCCACGCTTTGCCTGGAAGAAGGCACGGGCGGCATCATCCTCACCTACCCCTGCTCGGTGACCGAGCTGGACAGCCACGCCTTCGAAACCGTGGTCGAGAACTTCGCCAACCAGGCCGAACGCTGGACGCGCCGCATCGCCCAGGTCAAGCAGGCCGCGCCGGCCTCCCCGGTCATGGCCGATTCCGCCATCCCCCCGGCTTACGCCTGACCCCCGCCGCAGGAGCGCGCCATGAATCTCGATGCACTCAGCCGAAACCTGGTCCGCCAGGGCACCGACCTGGACCAAGTCGTGGGCCAGGGCAAAAGAGACGACTACGAACTGACCAAACCGCTCAATCCGCCGAGCAACTGGACCAAGTTCAAGGCCGCGCTCTCCAACGTTCCCCTGCTGGGCCAGCTCGGCTCGCTGCAGCAGGCGCGCGCCGAGCGCGACTCGTATCCCGTGCGGCTGGGCGAGTACCAGGCCAGCAACCGCCAGGTCCTGGCCGGCCTGACATCGGACATGCGCGCCAAATACGGCGATCACATCGCCAACATGGCCATGCGAGACCTGAACAAGACCGACGGCGCGCCGCTGACCGGCCGCACCGTCAGCGCGATGCTGCAGTCGGCCGAAAAAGCCCAGGCCAGCAATCGCTCCTGGAACAACCAGCACATCACGCGCTTCCTGGAAAGCGGCCTCTCGGGCAGCGGCCGTGGCCGTGGCGAGACCGACATGATCGGCCTGTGCCTGGAGCGCGGCATGAAGCTCGGCGGCGACAACCCGAACTGGCAAGGCATGGTCGACCCGAAGTCGGCGCGCTTTCTCGAGCGCGCGGTCCGCGAGAACTGCAAGGCCATGCCCGAATATTCCCGCGGCCAGCTGAGCAACCAGCAGATCGCGCAAGCGGCGGAAAAGGCGCTGAACCTCTACGAGGCGCAAGTGGCCGAACTGATGAAAGTGCCCGGCATGACCCCGGACAAGGTCGGCGAGTACATGACCAGGCTCCCGGACTCCACCTTCAAGCAAGGCGATGCGGGCATCGCCAGGCATCTGAAGGAAATGGCCATTACCGACAGCATGACCGCGCCGATGGACCGCAAGAATCCGGAGTCCATGCTGTGCCGCCTGGCCAAGGCGGCCACCGACAAAGCGGGCCTGCCGCCCCTGTCCGACAGCGTGCTCAAGTCGATCTCCAACAACATGACCGAAGGGCTGGGCTACAACATCCCCGCCCTGCAAAACCAGCTCGGCTGCGCTCCCGACGCCGAGTCCACCGTCAAGGCGCTGCTTCCCCGGCTGGAGGCCCAGGTGGCCCGCGCCCTCGACGAGCACATCCAGGCCCTGCAGCTGATCAACACTTCGACCACCATTCCTCCCGGGGTCAAGGCGGAACTGCTCGCCATCGCCGACAAGCGCCGCATCGACCCGGTGCAAGTGCAGGCCTACCTGGACGCCGGCCAGGCCATGCGCAGCGTCGCGCAGGGGCTGCAGCATGGCAATCCGGGCAACGCCATCGAAGGCCTCAGGCAAAGCCTGACCGCCTTCGAGGACGGCATGCAGGACATGAAGGTGCACGGCAACGAGATGTGGGAATCGGGCAGCCTGAGCGGCGGCGATTTCACCTATGTGATGCTCGACCAGATGGCGCGCGTCGCGGTGTCGTCCTACACCCGGGAAGAAGCCGAGGCCCTGCTGGCGCTCTTTACCGGCCCCGAGGGCGTCCAGCTGGTTTCCAGCCTGAGCCTGTCGAAAGACACGCGGCTGTCGGTGCAATCGCGCATGGTTCACCTGGCCCTGGTCGAGGCCGTTGCCGTGCAGGCGGGCCGCTCGGCCGACACGGCGCGCAATATTTCCAAGAGCCTGGGCAATAGTCCGGAAATCGCGCTCGATGACGTGCCGCCCACCGCCGCCCGCCTCATTCTCGCCCCCGAAGGGGAAACCGACGGCCGCGGCGTGGTGCGGGGCTCGCCCAACGGCAATCTCGTGTCGACCGAGTTCAACCCGCAGCGGGTCATCGACGCGCAACGAGGCGCGATCTCCGACTACGTGTCGGACAACGGGCCCGGCAGCAGGCCCTGGCTGTCCAAGACCATGGAAGTGGACGTGGGCCGCGCGACCTACTACATGCAAGGCAAGATGATCGGCGCACGCGGCGCGGAATCCGCCCCGACCCTCGAGCGCTTTCGCGACGCCTTTCCCGAAGGGCCCGGCGGCGACGCCCTGGCGCTGGGCGTGAGCCGCTGCATGAACCAGAACGGCATCAACGCCTTCTTCGAGTTCAACAATCAATCCGCCTTTCCCGGCAAGACCATCCTGAGCACAGGCAACAAGACCGCGCACGAAGCGTGGCCCAACGGCGACGGCAGCTGGTCGGTGCGCAGCACGCTCTCGACCCGGCCCAACGGCCTCTCGGAGAACGGCGTCGATATTCAGGAGATACAAAGCGAGGGCGCGGCCCTGTACACGCTCACCTATCGCATCCAGCCGCCCGAAGTCGAAGGCGGACAAGCGAGAATCTCGGTCGTGGACTCGCGCGTGGCGTTCGAGTTCTAAAGGCGGCCTGCGCCCGGAGGGCCGCTCGCAGGGCGGGCGCGAGCCGTGTGGTACGCTCATTGACCCGCCTCGTCCTCGATGAAGGACGGGCGGTTCGGCATTTCCTCCCACGCCCGCAGCCATGTCCACCGACTATCTCAAACGCACCCTGACCTCCAAGGTCTACGACGTCGCCGTCGAATCCCCGCTCGAAACCGCAACCCTGCTGTCGCAGCGAATTTCGAACACGGTGCTGCTCAAGCGCGAAGATACGCAGCCGGTGTTCAGCTTCAAGCTGCGCGGGGCGTACAACAAGATGGCCAACATGACGCCCGCGGCGCGCGCGCGCGGCGTGATCGCCGCCTCGGCCGGCAATCACGCCCAGGGCGTGGCGCTGTCGGCCAGCCGGCTGGGCTGCCGCGCCGTGATCGTCATGCCCACCACGGCGCCCCAGGTCAAGGTCGATGCGGTGCGCCGCCTGGGTGGCGAGGTCGTGCTTGCCGGCGAGAGTTTCAGCGAGGCCTACGAGCACGCCAAGAAGCTCGAAAAGAAAGAAAAACTCACTTTTGTCCACCCTTTCGACGATCCCGACGTGATCGCCGGCCAAGGCACCGTCGGCATGGAGATCCTGCGCCAGCACCCGGACGAGATCGAAGCCATATTCGTGGCGGTCGGCGGCGGCGGCCTGATCGGCGGCGTGGCGGCCTACGTGAAACAGCTGCGTCCCGACATAAAGATCATCGGCGTGCAGACCAAAGACTCCGACGCCATGCTGCGCAGCGTGCGCGCCGGACGCCGGGTGCAGCTGGCCGACGTGGGCCTGTTCGCCGACGGCACCGCCGTCAAGCTGGTCGGAGAGGAAACCTTCCGGTTGGCGCGCCAGTATGTCGACGACTTCGTGGTGGTCGACACGGACGCGATCTGCGCGGCCATCAAAGACGTTTTCCAGGATACGCGCAGCGTGCTCGAGCCTTCGGGCGCCATGGCGGTGGCAGCCGCCAAGCAATATGCCGCCCAGCACAAGCTACGCGGCAAGACCTTGGTGGCCATCGCATGCGGCGCCAATATGAATTTCGACCGCCTGCGCTTCGTGTCCGATCGCGCCGAGGTGGGCGAGATGCGCGAGGCCGTGTTCGCCGTCACCATGCCCGAGCAGCGCGGCAGCTTCCGCCGCTTCTGCGAGCTGGTGGGCGACCGCAGCGTCACCGAGTTCAACTATCGCATGGCCGACAGCGGCGACCGCGCCCATGTGTTCGTCGGCCTGCAGGTGTCCACGCCCGCCGAGCCGGGCAAGATCGCCGCGCATTTCCGCAAGAACGGCTTCGACACGCTGGACCTGACCCACGACGAATTCGCCAAGACCCACCTGCGCCACATGGTGGGCGGCCGTTCGCGGCAGGCGGCCCACGAGGTGCTACACCGCTTCGAGTTTCCCGAGCGGCCCGGCGCCTTGATGCGCTTTCTGAACGCCATGAATCCGGACTGGAATATCAGTCTGTTCCATTACCGCAACCAGGGCGCCGACTACGGCCAGATCCTGGTCGGCATCCAGGTGCCGGCCGGCGAGAAAAAGCAGTTCAAGAATTTCGTCGCCGAACTCGGCTATCCGCACTGGAACGAGACCGACAATCCTGCGTACAAGCTCTTCTTGTAAGCCCTCTCGCAACTCTCCCCACCATCGAGTTCAAACATCGCCATGAAAAAAGTCGCTTTCATCACCGGCGCCACGTCCGGTTTCGGCCGCGCCAGCGCGCGCCGCTTCGCCGCCGGCGGCTGGTCGCTGGTGCTCTCGGGCCGCCGCGCCGACCGCCTCGAAGAACTGAAAAAAGAACTGTCGGGCAAAGTGCCCGTGCACATCGCCGCGCTGGACGTGCGCGACGCCGCGGCCGTGCAGGCCATGGTCGACGCCCTGCCGGCCGATTTCCGCCCGATACGCTCGCTGGTCAATAACGCCGGCCTGGCCCTGGCGCCCGTGCCTGCGCAGAAAGTCGAGCTGCAGGATTGGCACACCATGATCGACACCAACATCACCGGCCTGGTCAACGTGACCCACGCCGTGCTGCCTCTGCTGCTCGAAACCGGCGCCGGCGCCAGCATCGTCAACCTCGGTTCGGTGGCCGGCCAGTGGCCCTACCCCGGCGGCCATGTCTACGGCGCCACCAAGGCTTTCGTGCAGCAGTTCTCCTACAACCTGCGCTGCGACCTGCCGGGCACCGGCGTGCGTGTGACCGACATCGCGCCGGGCCTGGCCGAGACCGAATTCACACTGGTGCGCACCAAGGGCGACCAGGCCGCCTCGGACAAGCTCTATCGCGGCACCACGCCGCTCACGGCCGAAGACATCGCCGAGCAGATTTACTACGTGGCCACGCTGCCCGATCACATCAACATCAACCGGCTCGAGATCATGCCCACGCGCCAGTCCTGGGCGCCGTTCGGCATCGACCGCGACAAGACCTGACCGGTCGACGCGCGCCGCCTTCCACCGTGAACGAAAGGCCCTAGTTCTTTGGACGCATCCTCCGCGGCCACACTGACGGCCCATCCCTGGGCCCTGGCCTTCGCCGGCCTGGCCATGCTGGCCGCGGGCACGATGCGCGGCTTCAGCGGCTTTGGCGCGGCCATGCTCGGCATGCCGGCGCTGTCCCTGGTGTTCCCGCCTGCGCTGGCAGCGCCCATCATGACGAGCATCCAGGTCCTCTCCAGTCTGCAGACCGTGGGCCCGGACCGGCCGCACGTGCTCTGGCGGCAGGCTCTCGTTCTGGCGGCGGTCAGTGGGGTAGCGGCCCTGGCCGGCGCCCGGCTGCTGGTCGCGGCCGATCCGTCCGTCAGCCGGCTGGTCATGGGTTGCATCGTGCTGGCGGCCGTGGTGATCCTGGCCTCGGGCTGGCGCTATCACCACCAGCCCCGACTCGGCCTGACGCTTTCGGCCGGCGTCTGTTCCGGCTTGGGCAACGGTTTTTCCGCCATCGGCGGCCCGCCCCTGGTGGCCTATTTCCTGGGCGGCCCGTTCTCGCCGCTGAGCGCCCGCGCCACCATGACCGTGATCTTCGGCGTGCAAAGCGCCGTATCGCTGCTGACGCTGAGCGCGATGGGCAATGTATCGGTGCACACGCTGCTGTTCGTGCTGATCGCCTATCCCTTGCAGGCCGTCGGCATCGTGCTGGGACGACGCCTCTTTCTGCGCCACGGCGATTCGCACTACCGCCGCGTCTGCATCCTCATCCTGGCGCTCATGGCCTTGCTGCTGATCGCCCGCTCGGCCTGGGACATGTTCGCTTGATTTTCAGCCGGCGCGTCAGTTTTCGCTGTCTTTGAAATCGCAGACGGCATAGAACGGTGTGCCCGTGGTCGCGATTTTGGCCGAGCCGCCCAGCTCCGGCAGGTCGACGATGGCCGCCGCTTCCAGCACGTTGGCGCCCAGGCGCTGCAAGAGCTTGATGGCGGCCAGCATGGTGCCGCCGGTGGCGACCAGGTCGTCGATCAGCACGACGCGCTGGCCGGTGCGCACCGCGTCGGTGTGCACTTCGACCTCGGATTGGCCGTATTCCAGCGTGTAGATCTCGGACACCTTGCGGCCCGGCAGCTTGCCGTGCTTGCGGATGGGCACGAAGCCCACATTCAGGGCATAGGCCAGCGCGCTGCCAATGATGAAGCCGCGCGCGTCCACGCAGGCGATCAGATCGATGCGCTTGCCCATGTAGCGGTAGACGAACAGATCGATCAGCGTGCGAAAGCTGCGCGCGTCCTGCAGTACCGGAGTGATGTCGCGAAAGACGGCGCCGGGCTGAGGCCAGTCGGGAACGCTGCGGATGGCGCGACGTATGAGATCAGAGGAGTCGGCCTGCATGGGTGGCGTCCCGCAAAAGAGTAAGCAAGCCGAACTATAGCCGCAACCGCGCTGCCCAGGGCCCTCGCTTACATAGTTTGCGAAGCCGCCGGCAAATCTTCCAGGCGGCCGTCGTGCAGGCGCAACTGGCGATGCATCGCGTCATGCGGCAGCGCGGCATGCGTCACCAGCACTGCCGCGCGCCCCGCCAGAGCCCGCGGCAGATCGTTCAGGAAATCAGCCTCGGTTTCGGCGTCCAGCCCCGCCGTGGGCTCGTCCAGCAGCAGCACCGCTGCCGGCGCGAGCAGCGCGCGCGCCAGGCACAGGCGCCGCGCCTGGCCGGCCGACAGCGCCGCGCCCGTTTCGCCAACCCAGCTGTCCAGCCCGCGCGGCAAGCCGCGCACGAACGCATCGAGCCGCGCCGCGCGCAAGACCGACCATAGTGCGGCGTCGTCGGCCGCGGCATCGCCGATGAGCAGATTGCTGCGCACTGTGCCCAGAAAAACCGGGGCGTCCTGGGACAACAGCACAATGCGGCGCTGCACATCGGCCTGCGCGCATTGCCGCAAATCGCATCCGCCGTAGCGCACCTCGCCGGTATTGGGGTCGTCCAGACGCAGCAGCAGATGCAGCAGCGTGGACTTGCCCACGCCGCTGGCGCCGACGATCGCCACCCGCTCGCCGGGCATCAGGGAGAAATCGACGCCGTCCAGCACCCAGGCCGGCCGATCCTGCGAGACCTGCGGATAGGCATAGCGCACGCCTTGCATCGCCAGCACCCCCGACTGCGGTACGGGCACGGGCCGTGCCGGATCCTGCAGATCGGGCTCGGAACCCAGCAGATCGGCCATGCGCCGGGCCGCGGCGCGCGCAGCACCCAGGCGCGCCGCGCCGCGCATCACGGGCCCGGCCACCTCGAAAATGCCCAGCGCGGCCAACAGCAGCCCGGCCAGATAGGGCCCGCTCAGACGCCCCGCCGCGATGGCCGGCAGCCCTGTCCACAACACGGCCAGCACCGCCAGGCCGGCCGCCGCCTGCAAAACCCATTGCCCGTGCGCGGCCAGGCGCACTTGCGTCAGCCGCGCCTGGCCGGCTTGTTCGCACAAGCGGTCGGCGTGTCGCAGCACGGCGGCGCGCGCGCCCATGGCCTGGATGTCGGCATGCCCTTCGACGGCATCGAGCACGGCCGTGCGCAGATCGGCGGCGCTTTGCTGCGCCTGGATGCCGGAACGCCGCGAAGCGATCGCCAGGCCCAGGGGCAGCAGCAGGCAGGCCAGCAGCAGGCACAGCAGCAAGACCAGGCCCGCCAGCGGCAGGCTGTATGCAATCACCAGCGCCACCGCGAGTCCGCCCAGCAGGGCCGTGGCAACGGGCGCCAGCAC
>CALGFL010000442.1 GCA_937881145.1 uncultured Bordetella sp. | reverse complement strand
CGGAGCACTGGACCCACATCGTTCACGCTTCCTCGTTCCAGGCCGCGCCGGCGCGCGACAGCAGGCCGGTCGAGGCCGCCGGCCCCCACGTGCCAGCGGTGTATGACTTGGGCGGCACGGTGCTGTGCTCCCAGTTCTCGATGATGGGTTCGACCCAGCGCCAGGCCTCGACCAATTCGTCGCGGCGCATGAACAGCGCCAATCGGCCGCGGATCACGTCCAGCAGCAGGCGCTCGTAGGCATCGGCGCGACGCACCTTGTACATGGATTGGAAATCCAGATCCAGGTGCGTCGATTGCAGGCGCATGGCATCGCCCGGCTCCTTGGCCAGGAAGTACAGGCGGATGCTTTCCTCCGGCTGCAGCCGGATCACCAGCCGGTTGGCGGTGTGCTGGCCGGCCGGGTTTTCGAAGAGCGAATGCGGCACGCCGCGGAAATTGATCACGATCTCGGCCAGGCGCTCCTGCATCCGCTTGCCGGTGCGCAGGAAGAACGGCACGCCGGCCCAGCGCCAGTTGGCGATCTCGGCCCGCAGCGCGACGAACGTCTCGGTGCGGCTGTCGGCCGGAATGTTCGCCTCGTCGTGAAAGCCCGGCACCGGCCTGCCGCCCACCGCGCCGGCCTTGTACTGGCCGCGCACAGTCTTGAGCGTCACATCTTCGGCGCTGAAGGGCTTGAGCGCCTTGAGCGCCTTGAGCTTCTCGTCGCGGATCGCATTGGCTTCCAGGGTTGCCGGCGGCTCCATCGCCACGATGCACAGCAACTGCAGCAGGTGGTTCTGCACCATGTCGCGCAGCGCGCCTGTCTTGTCGTAGAACTCGCCGCGCCCCTCCACGCCGATATCTTCGGCAATGGTGATCTGCACGTTATCGACCCACTCGTGCCGCCACAGCGGCTCGAACAGCGCATTGCCGAAGCGGATCGC
The DNA here is from genome assembly GCA_937881145.1 of uncultured Bordetella sp. Taxonomy (GTDB): domain Bacteria; phylum Pseudomonadota; class Gammaproteobacteria; order Burkholderiales; family Burkholderiaceae_B; genus Bordetella. Next base: position 6,034 of record CALGFL010000442.1, on the reverse strand, counting down.
CATGAGGTTCTGCACCGACTCCTTGCCCAGGTAATGGTCGATGCGATAGGTCTGGTCTTCGGCAAAGTAGCGTGCCACCGCGTCGTTGATCGACGCGGACGAGTCCAGGTCGTGGCCAAGCGGCTTTTCCAGCACCACGCGCACCGACGGGCGATTCAGCCCGACCGCCGCCAGCTGTCCGCAGATCGTGGTGAACAAGTCCGGCGTCGTGGCCAGGTAGCAGACTGTGACGCGCTCGCCGTCCGGGCCGAGCCGCTGCGCGAGGCTCGCGTAGTCGTCCGGCGCGGCCGCTTCCAGCTTGTGAAAGTCGATGCGCTCGAGAAAGGCGGCCCAGACCGCCGGATCGAAGCCCGGTTCAATGTGCGAACGCGCCTTTTCCTGCACCTGGGCAAGATAGCCGTCGCGCCCGAGATCCTTGCGGCCCAGGGCGATGATGCGTCCGTCCTGGTGCAGCAGCCCGGCCTTGTGCGCCTGATATAGCGCGGGCAGGAGCTTTCTCATGACCAGGTCTCCGGTGCCGCCGAACAGCACCATGTCGAAAGCCGGCGTGGTCGCCATGCAATGCCTCCCTCGTTTCTGAAGCGCACAGATGTTTTATGTAGCAATACTACTTCTTCTTTACGAAAAATGTGTAGTAAAACTACAATCGAATTCTCCCCCTCTCCGATTACAGGATGACCATCATGGCCCTGCACCCCGTTCTGGCCGCCGTCACGGACCGCGTCGTCGAACGCAGCCGCGACACCCGCGCGGCCTATCTGGCCCGCCAGCGGGCGGCCTATCGCCAGAAAGTCGAGCGCAGTCAGCTCAGCTGCACCAACCTGGCCCACGCCTTCGCGGCCATGCCGGGGCGGGACAAGATCCTGCTCAAGGAGGTGTCGCAAGCGTCGCGCCCCAACCTCGCCATCGTCTCGGCCTATAACGACATGCTGTCGGCGCACCAGCCGCTCGCCGCCTTCCCGGCCTGGATCAAGGAAGCCGCCCATGCAGCCGGCGCCACGGCGCAGTACGCCGGCGGCGTGCCCGCCATGTGCGACGGCGTGACCCAGGGCCAGGCCGGCATGGAGCTGTCGCTGTTCTCGCGCGACGTGATCGCCATGGCCACCGCCGTGGCGCTGTCGCACCAGATGTTCGACGCCGCGCTGTACCTGGGCGTGTGCGACAAGATCGTGCCGGGCCTGTTGATCGGCGCGCTCACCTTCGGCCACCTGCCGGCCGTGTTCGTGCCGGCGGGCCCGATGACCACGGGCATCTCCAACGACGAAAAGGCCAAGACGCGCCAGCTGTTCGCCCAGGGCAAGATCGGCCGCGAGGAATTGCTGGAGGCCGAATCCAAGTCCTATCACGGCCCCGGCACCTGCACTTTCTACGGCACCGCCAATTCCAACCAGATGCTGATGGAGATCATGGGCCTGCATCTGCCGGGCGCGGCCTTCATCAATCCGAACACGCCGTTGCGCGAGGCGCTCACCTACGAAGCCGCGCGGCGCGCCGTGGCCATCTCGGCCCAGGGCGAACGCTTCACCCCGATCGCCGAAGTGATCGACGAGAAGGCCATCGTCAACGGCATCGTCGGCCTGCACGCCACCGGCGGTTCGACCAATCACACGCTGCACCTGGTGGCGATCGCGCGCGCGGCCGGCATCAACATCAATTGGGACGATTTCGCCGAGCTCTCCGCGGTGGTGCCGCTGCTGGCGCGCGTGTATCCGAACGGCAAGGCCGACGTGAACCACTTCCACGCCGCGGGCGGCATGGGCTTCGTGATCCGCGAACTGCTCGGTGCCGGCCTGCTGCACGGCGACGTCAATACCGCGATGGGACCGGGCCTGGAACAATACACGCAGGAGCCCTTCCTGGACGACGGCGCGCTGGTCTGGCGCGACGCGGCATCCGTCTCGCACGACCTGGACGTGCTGCGTCCGGCCAGCGACCCGTTCAGCCGCGACGGCGGCCTCAAGCTCATGACCGGCAATCTGGGCCGCGCGGTCATCAAGGTATCGGCGGTCAAGCCCGAACACCGAGTGATCGAGGCGCCGGCCCTGGTGTTCGACGACCAGGACGCGCTGCTCGATGCATTCAAGCGCGGCGAACTGACGCGCGACTTCGTCGCGGTGATCCGCTTTCAGGGCCCGCGCGCCAACGGTATGCCCGAACTGCACAAGCTCACCCCGGCGCTGTCGGTGCTGCAGGACCAGGGCTTTCGCGTCGCGCTGGTGACCGACGGGCGCATGTCCGGCGCCTCGGGCAAGGTGCCGGCGGCGATCCACGTCAGCCCCGAGGCCGTCGCCGGCGGTCCCATCGCGCGCGTGCGCGATGGCGACCTGGTGCGCGTCGATGCCAACGCGGGCGAACTCGCCGTGCTGGTGCCCGCCGCCGAATGGGCTGCGCGCGAAACCGCCCGCACCGATCTTTCCCACAACCAGTATGGCGTCGGCCGCGAACTGTTCGCGGTCTTTCGCCAGAACGCCGACGCCGCCGAAGCCGGCGCGGCTTCGTTCCGCCTTCCCGATTGGCAGGAGTAAACCTCGATGGATGCATTGAGCTTGTTGCAGCAAAGCCCGGTCATGCCGGTGATCGTCATCAATGAACTGGACACCGCGGTGGACCTGGCGCGCGCCCTGGTGGCGGGCGGCATCCGCTCGCTGGAAGTAACGCTGCGCTCGGGCGCGGCGCTCGAAGCCATACGCATGATCGGCGCCGAAGTGCCTGACGCCATCGTCGGCGTGGGCACCGTGCGCAATGCCGCACAGCTGGAAGCGGCGCTCAAGGCCGGCGCCCGCTTCGCGATCAGTCCAGGGCTCACGCCGGACCTGGCTGCCGCCGCGCGCGGACTGCCCGTGCCCTTCCTGCCCGGCGTCGCCACGCCGGCCGAAGCGATGTGGGCGGCCGACTGTGGCTTTACCGTGCAGAAGCTGTTCCCGGCCGAGGCCGTCGGCGGCCGCGCGCTGCTCAAGGCGCTGGCCGGCCCGCTGCCCGACCTCAAATACTGCCCGACCGGCGGCATCAGCCTGGCCAATGCCGCCGACTATCTGGCGCTGCCCAACGTGCTGTGCGTGGGCGGCTCCTGGCTCACGCCGCAGGCCGCCGTCGCGGCGCGCGACTGGGCGGCCATTACCGAACTGGCGCGCGCCGCGAGCACGTTGGCTTGATCGGGCGATCCAATAAAAAAACGGGCCCAGGCCCGTTTTTTTACGCTGCTTTTATTACCGCGACTTTTCCCGTATCACCGGCCAGGCTCGCTGCATGTAGTACAGCATCGACCACACTGTCAGCACGGCCGCGATGATGATGAGCCAGCCACCCAGCCAGCCCAGGTCCACACCGTACAGCTTGCGGTCGTACAGCAGGCAGGGAATCGCGATCATCTGCGCGGCGGCCTTGAACTTGCCCAGCCAGTGCACCGCCACGCTGGCGCGCGCACCCAAGGTGGCCATCCATTCCCGCAATGCCGAAATCGTGAGCTCGCGGCCGATGATGATGAGCGCGATGAACACGTCCACCCGGTTGATGTCCAGCAGCACCAGGAGCGCGGCGCAGACCATGAGCTTGTCGGCCACCGGATCGAGAAAGGCGCCGAAGGCCGAGGTCTGGTTCCAGCGGCGGGCCAGCCAGCCGTCGAACCAGTCCGTCAACGCGGCGATGATGAAAGCCCACGCAGCCAGCGTGTCGCGCATGGGCACGGAAAACCAGCTGTCGGACAGGTAGAACAACCCCACTATCAGCGGGATCATGGCGATGCGCAGCCAGGTCAGGATGATCGGTACGTTTAGCGGCATAGTGGGTGTAATGCTACAACAGCCCGGCCGCCGCATCGACCTGCGCAACCTCAGCCGTGCAGGGCGCTGTAAATGCGTTCGGCCAGTTCGCCCGAAATGCCGTCCACCGAGGCCAGGTCGGCGATGCTGGCGGCCGCCACGCCCGACAGGCCGCCAAAGCGCGCCAGCAGCCGCTGCCGGCGGCGCGCGCCCACGCCTTCGATCTCTTCCAGTCGCGACACATTGCGGGTCTTGGCGCGCTTGGCGCGCATGCCCGTGATGGCAAAACGGTGCGCCTCGTCGCGGACCTGGGCGATCAGCATCAGCGCGGCCGACTCCTTGCCCAGGGCCACGGGCTCGCGGTCGTCGGCAAATACCAGGGTTTCCAGTCCCACCTTGCGGCCCTCGCCCTTGGCCACGCCGACCAGCGACTGGATGTCCAGCCCCAGCTCGACAAAGACCTGCCGCGCCACTTCGACCTGCCCCTTGCCGCCGTCGATCAGCACCAGGCCCGGCATTGCCGCTTCGCCGTCGGCGACCTTGGCGAAGCGGCGCATCAGTACCTGGCGCATGGCCGCATAGTCGTCGCCCGGCGTAATGCCGACGATGTTGTAGCGCCGGTACAGCGAAGGCTGCATGTCGTGATGCTGGAACACCACGCACGAAGCCTGGGTGGCCTCGCCCGCCGTGTGACTGATGTCGAAGCACTCGATGCGCAGAGCGTCCAGCATGGCCTCGTCGGCATCCAGGTCCAGCGATTCGGCCAGCGCCACGGTGCGGGCCGCCTTGGCACCGGATTCGCTCAAGGCCCGCGCCAGGGCCAGTTCGGCGTTCTTTTGCGCCTGCTCCAGCCAGGCGCGCCGGATGCCCTGCGGACGCGTCAACAGGCGCGGCGCCTTCACGCCCGACTGTTCGGCCAGCAGGCCCAGCAAATCGCCGTCGGGCAGCGCATGCGTCGTCACCAGCACCGGCGGGATCAAGCCGTCTACATAGTGCTGGGCTACGAAGGCCGCCAACACGTCCTCGGACGGCTCACCCTCGGCGTGGGCCGGAAAGAAAGGTTTGTCGCCCAAATGCCGGCCGCCGCGCACCATGGCCAGGTTCACGCAGACCTTGCCGCCCGCGCCGGCCACCGCGATCACGTCGGTGTCTTCGGTGCTGTCGGTGTTCTCCATGGTCTGCTGGTGCAGCACGCGCGCGAGCGACCCCATCTGATCGCGCAAGGCCGCGGCCTCTTCGAAGCGCAGTTCGATCGAGGCCTGCTGCATGCGCGCCTCGATCTCGCCCATCACGTCCTGCGCCTCGCCGTTGAGAAAGCGCACGGCGCGCTGCACATCGGCCGCGTATTCTTCCTGGCTCAGGGCCTGCACGCACGGCGCCGAGCAGCGCCCGATCTGATGCAGCAGGCAAGGCCGCGAGCGGTTGGCGAACACCGTGTCTTCGCAGGTCCGCAGGCGAAAGACCTTCTGCAGTATCTGGATGGTCTCGCGCACCGCCCAGGAGTTGGGATAAGGGCCGAAATACCGGCCGCGGCGCGAGGTGGACCCGCGGTAATACGCAATGCGCGGCCAGTCGTGCTCCGTCACCTGCAGATAGGGGTAGGACTTGTCGTCGCGAAAAAGAATGTTGTAGCGCGGGTGCAGGCGCTTGATGAGGTTGTTTTCCAGGATCAGCGCTTCGGCCTCGGAGCGCGTCACCGTCACCTCGACCCGGGCCACCTTGGCCACCATCTGCGCGATGCGCGGGCTGGACAGCGTCTTCTGGAAATACGAGGACACGCGCTTTTTCAGGTCGCGCGCCTTGCCCACGTACATGACCTCGCCAGCTTCGTCCAGATGCCGGTACACGCCCGGCAGATGCGGAAGATCGGCCAGGAATTGCTTGAGATCGAAGACGTCGGACATGGACGAAGCAATCGCGAAGACTAGAAAAGCGGCGCCAACATGCGCCGGGCGCGCTGATAGCGGACTTCGTCCTGCAGGGCATCCCATGATGCCGCGGGCAGGCGCGGCATCAAGCGGCGCATGCGCGCCACCGCAACGGCCGGATGCGCATAAGGCGGGTCGTCTTCCAGGCGCGCCAGCAGCTCGTCGGCCAGATCGGGCCGGTTGCACACCAGCACCATGTCGCAGCCGGCGCCCAGCGCGGCGCGCGCGCGCGCCGTGATGTCGCCGGCCACCGTGGCACCCTCCATGGTCAGGTCGTCGGAAAACACCACGCCGTCATAGCCCATCTGCCCGCGCAGAATCTCCTGCACCCAGCGCCGCGAAAAACCG
>CALGFL010000441.1 GCA_937881145.1 uncultured Bordetella sp. | reverse complement strand
TGACGCCGACCTGGTCGCCGCCACCCGCGCCGCCTACGCGCTGCTGTTCGTGCTCGCCGCGCTGTGCGCCGCCACGGCCTACCGCCATCCCCTGCGCTGGCCGCTGCTGCTGGCGCTGCTCTTCCCCTTCCAGGCCTGCGCCTCGAGCGGATACCTGGGCGCGGGCGCCTATTTCGCCGACCTGTACAACCCGCGCCTGCTCGCCCTGGCCGGCGCGGCTTGCGCGGCATTCGGCCTGTGGCACCAGCACGCCGAGACCCGCGTCATCCGCTTGCGGCGCTGCGCGGGCTTCGGCCGGCTCTACGTGATCGTCGGCCTGGTCTACTTCAACGGCGCGCTCTGGTTCCAGAGCCTGGGCCTGTACGGCGGGCATGCAGCCCCGGCCTGGCTGCTGGTCTTCACCGCGGCCTGCATCCTGCAGATCGTGGTGGGCGCCCGCCTGAACGACGGCAAGCCGGTCGGCTTTGGCATCGTCTTTCTCTCGATCGATCTGTACACGCAGTTTTTCGATCGCTTCCAGGATCGCCTGCCCGCGGGCTGGTTCCTGCTCATCGGCGGCCTGGCCGGCATGCTGCCGGGGTGGCTGTTCGAAAGGCAATCACGCAAAAAGATTCCTGCCCCGCACCGCAACCAGGCCATCCGCGCGGAACTCGATCAGCTGCTGCGCGAAGGCCTGCTGGACACGGCTGCGCATGCGCAGCTGTCGGCGCAGTATCCCGCCGGCAAGTGGAACTGGCGCTCGCTGGGCCGCTGGTTCCTGGTCCTGGGCACGGTGGCGGCCGCCGCGGGCGCGGTCGTGCTGGTCCGCGAGGTCTACGTCTTCACCTTGCGCGGCCTGGCCGTCGTCCTGGCCGCGGCGACCCCGGGCCTGCTGGCCGCCGGTTGGAAACTGCGGCAGCGCACATGGCTCTGGACCGGCCGGGCCCTGGAACTGCTGGCCGCCTTCGCGCTGATCGGTCTCACCTTCACGCTCGGCATCCTCCACTCCCGCGGCAGCGGCAACTGGCCCGTGCTGCTGCTGGTGGACCTGGCGGCACTGCTGGCGCTCGCCTATGCCCTGAACAACGTTCTCCTGCTCATCCTGAGCACGGTGGTGTTCTTCATCTGGTTCGGCGGCGCGACGGGCTACGATGCGGCCTGGAGCGCCTACTGGTTCGGCATGAACTACCCGCTGCGCTTTCTTGGCGCGGCCGTGTTCATCGGCCTTGCGGGCCTGGCTCACCTGCGCGCCGAGCACGGCCCCCTGGCCGCCTATCGCGGCTTTGCCAAGGTGTGGATTTCGGCGGCCCTGTTCCTGGGCGAGATGGCCCTGTGGCTGCTGTCCCTCTTCGGCAACTACGGCGGCATGGACGACTGGCACCTGGCCACCGGCGTCGAGCTGACGGCCTTCAACCTCGTCTGGCTGGTCCTGAACCCCGCCCTGGCCTACGCGGGCATCCGCCGCGGCCCGCCCATGCTCACGGGCTACGGCGCGACGTTCTTCGTCATCCAGCTCTACACCCTGTTCTTCACGCAGATCGCGCAAAGCCTCGGCTGGCTACCCAGCCTGCTCGTCGCGGGCGGATCGGCCCTGGGCCTGGCCATGGCGCTGGAAAGCCGGCGGCGAGCGGCCAAGACGACATGATCGAACCCGAGGCCGACTCCCCTTATCCGTAAGGACCCTGATTCTTTTGAAGTCGGCGAGACCGTAACATCGAATCCCCTACACCCTACGGAATCGAACCCATGAAACGCCTTGCCCTTGCTGCCTGCGCCAGCGTCCTGGCGCTCTCCCAGTCGCCGGCCATGGCGCAGTCCGCGCCAGCCGCCGCGCCAACGTCCACGCTGGACAAGGTCATGCAAAGCCACGTGCTGCGCGTTTGCACGCCGGGCGACTACAAGCCTTTCAGTTTCATGACCTCGCCCGGACAGTTCGAAGGCCTGGACGTCGATCTGATGGGATCTCTGGCGGCCGCCCTGGGCGCCAAGCCGCAGTTCGTCAAGACCAGCTGGGCCAATCTGCTGCCCGATTTCGCCGCCGGCAAGTGCGACGTCGCGGCGGGCGGCATCTCGATCTCGCTGCCGCGCCAGCAGCACGTGTATTTCAGCACGGGCTACATGGTCAACGGCAAGACGCCCATCACCCTGTGCAAGAACGTGAAGAAGTACCAGACCATCGCGCAGATCAACAAACCCTCGGTGCGCGTCATCTACAACCCGGGCGGCAGCAGCGAA
>CALGFL010000440.1 GCA_937881145.1 uncultured Bordetella sp. | reverse complement strand
CCTTCATCGCCGCCCTCGCCTTCTTCCTAGACCGCTTCCCCGCCCCGTCCCGCGCCCGCCACGCCAGTTCAGTCAAACCATTTGCGCACCGAGCCGGTGCGTTGGGAGCAGTCCAAGCCGGGATGCCAGGGCAAACATTGCCCCGCGATCACGCTGGACAGCCTGGGATTTCCGGATTTGCCCAGATTGACGGTAGCGATCGACCAGATGCTCTCGAGCATGACGGGCGTGGATGAAAACCTGAGCGGCGTCTATGGCAATGTGCCCGGTTATGCGGCCTATTTCTGGCGTACCGCACAGGACGGCGACCATACCTGGCTGCGGGCGCGCCTGCGCGGCGTGGTGGGCAATGCAGTCAGCATCGAGCTCGATTCCACGCAGCAGATCGCCGGCGCGGCCCATCCCATTCCGGCGACGCATTTCCTGCTATGGAACCGCAGAGCCGACAAGCAGCTCCGCCTGGACGACGTTCTGGTCGAGGGCCGGCATGCCCAGTACCTGGCGGCCCTGCGCACGGCCTACGGCCTATGGCTGAAGGCCAATCCGGGTTACCAGAGGGATCCGGCGGGCTACGCCAAACTATGGCCCTTCCTGGAAAGCGACAATGTGGCGCTGACCGGGCAAGGGCTGGTGGTGAAGTACGACGCATACACCATCGCGCCATACTCCTACGGGCAGCCCGAGATCGTGCTGCCCTGGGCCACGGCCCGCACTTTCGTGCGGCCCGAGTTTTTGCCGGATTGACTTACGGATACAGGCCGCGCACCTCGCGCGCCTGCAGGATGCGCGAGCAAGCCACGATGAAGGCCGCGGTGCGCAAGGAAACCTTGTGCTCGCGGGCCATGTGGGCGATGGCCGCATAGGCCTCGCGCATGAGGCGTTCCAGGCGCTGGTTGATCTCGTCCTCGCTCCAGAAGAAGCTGGAGAAGTCCTGCACCCATTCGAAGTAGCTCACGGTGACGCCGCCGGCATTGGCCAGCACGTCGGGAACCAGATAGACCCCATTGTCGTGCAGGATGTCGTCGGCGGACGTCGTGGTCGGGCCGTTCGCGCCTTCGACGATGATCTTGGCGCGGATCTTCGCGGCATTGCTTTCGTTGCTCTGGTTTTCCAGGGCGGCCGGAATGAGGAATTCGGTTTCCACAGTCCAGAAATCGGCCGGATCCATCGGCTGAGCGCCGGCAAAGCCGCCCACGCCGCCGTGGGCCGCAACGTGCGCCAGCAAGGCGGGAACGTCCAGGCCCTTGAGGTTTTGGATGGCGCCGGTGTGATCCTGCACGGCAATGACCTTGGCGCCGGCTTCGTGGAACAGGCGCGCGGCGGTGCCGCCGACGTTGCCAAAGCCCTGTACGGTGACGCGGGCGCCGGCCACGGGCACGTTCTTGTCGCGCGCGGCTTCGCAGCCCACCACGAATACGCCGCGGCCGGTGGCGTCGACGCGCCCCAGGCTGCCGCCCAGCGAAATGGGCTTGCCGGTGACCACGCCGGTGGCGGTGGAGCCGCTGTTCATGGAATAGGTGTCCATCATCCAGGCCATGATCTGGGCGTTGGTGTTGACGTCGGGCGCGGGAATGTCTTTGGACGGCCCGATGATGACGCCGATTTCCGAAGTGTAGCGGCGCGTCATGCGCTCGAGCTCGGACTTGGACAGTGTGTGCGGATCGACGCGGATGCCGCCCTTGGCGCCGCCGTAGGGCAGGTTCACCGCGGCGTTCTTGATGGACATCCAGGCGGACAGGGCCATGACTTCGGAGAGCGTGACGTCCTGGTGGAAGCGCACCCCGCCCTTGCCCGGGCCGCGCGAGACGTTGTGCTGCACGCGATAGCCTTCGAAGTGGGCGATGCGGCCGTCATCCATCTCGATGGGCACGTCGACGATGAGCGCCCGCTTCGGACGCTTGAGCGTTTCGACCCAGCGCGCCAGGTTGCCCAGATAGGGCGTGACGCGATCGACCTGCTGCAGATAAATGCCCCAGGGGCCGAGGTGCTCGGCATTCAGGTAGGACGGCAAGGCATGAGTGGGCGCTTGGGCCATGAACGTTGTCTCCGTTGACAAAAAGTACTTAATTTTAGGCTGGATATCGTTGAAAAATAAATTATGTCCCTATTAAATTGAAATATAAATAAAATAGTGACGCATTATTAAGGAATAAATGATTGGAACCGGAAAGGAACCTCCGGTCACCCAAGAGCATCCGAATTACGCGCCATGGTCCCAGAAGCCGCGCATGCGGAACATACGGATTCATCCCAGGAAAACTCATGCCGAAAACCGCTGCCCCGCTGCTTGACCTCCCTACTCTGCCCGGCATTTCCCGCCGCGGGATATTGCACCAGGCAGGGCTGACGGCTTTGGCTTTGACCTTGCCCCGCACGGGTCGGGCCACGAGCCGCGACAGCGTGGATCCGACCGTGCAATGGGGCCGCGAGGCAATACGCCAGGCCATGGCACGGCCGGGTGCGCCGGCCGCGATGTCCGTGGCCTTGCTCCAAGACGGCGAGACCGTCTGGCGCGAAGCCTTCGGCTGGGCCGTTCCCGGCCGCTTGAAAGCCGGGGCGGACACGCGTTTCAACATCGGCTCGGTCAGCAAGGTGCTCGCCGCGTTGGCGACAGTCATCCTGCAGGACCGCGGGCAGTTGCGACTGGACGCGCCGGCGTTCCGATACCTGCCGGGCTTTACCATGCTCTCGCCCGAATACCGGCAGATCACCCTGCGACACCTGCTCAGCCACAGCTCGGGTCTGCCGGGCACCAATGGCCGCAATCTTTTCGCCTTCGCGCCCCTGGCCGGCTACGCGGCCGACACCGAAGCCGAGCTAGCCGACACGCATCTGAAGCACGTGCCCGGCGAATTGGCCGTGTACTGCAACGACGGCTTCACACTGATCGAGCAGGTGGTCCTGTCGGTCACCGGCAAGCCTTATGCCGCTTTCGTGCAGGAGGCCATTCTGGAGCCCCTGGGCATGCGCAGCTCCGGCTTCAATCTGGCCCCCTTCCCGGCCGAGAGCTATGCCCACCCGCTGTGGGACGGCAAGGCGCTGGGGCAGGAATTCGTCTCGGCCTATGCCACGGGCGGGCTGGCGACCACCCCCGAGGACATGATGCGCCTGGCACGCATGTTCATCGCCGGCGGCGTGTTCGAGGGGCGCCGCATCGTGTCCGAGGCGGGCGTGGCGGAAATGGGGCGCAGCCAGACCGGCAACCTGAAGATCAATCCCTGCCCCGAGTGGAACTGGGGCCTGGGCTGGGATTTCACCGCCCAGCCCGGCCTGGCCGCGGCAGGCGTGCAGTGCTGGCAAAAGAACGGCGGCACGGCGTTCTACAGTACCGATTTCTACGTCGTGCCCAAGGCACGCATGGCTTTCTTGATCACGGCCAGCGGCCACGGCTACAGGCCGGCCGCCATCGCCGAAGGCCTGCTGCTGCGCGCGCTGCATGCGGCGCGTGCGATTCCAGCCCTGCCCAAACCGGCGGGCACGCAGATTCCGCCCGAGGTTGCCGTCGACGCGTCGCTGATGCGCGAAGCGGCCGGCATTTATGGCAACTACGAAGGCGCCTACAAAGTCGCTTTCGGCCCCGACCTGTCGCTTGCGATCCATCGTTGGCAGGCAGGCAAATGGCAACTCGTGGCTCAAGGAATGCGGCTGCGCAGCGACGGCTGGTGGTGGGGCGACAAGGCGGACGAAGGCAGTTTCCGCTTCGATATGACGCCCGGCCATCGCTACCTGATCCAGCGCATGGCCTGGGCCTCGGGCGCGAGCCTGGCGTCTATGCCCATCGGGCAGCAGCTGCAGCCGCTGGACACGCCGATTCCGGCGGCCTGGCAGGCGCGCGTAGGCGTGCAGTGGACGCTCGAGAACGAGTCGCCCGAATCGGTGATCTGGGTGCTGGACCCGGCGCAGCGCTACGTGATCGGCACGCTTGCCGAGCTGCCCGGCTATTTGATGTGGCGCGACGGCCAGTTGCTGAAGCCCTTGTCGGATACGCGCGCCGGCATGACGGTGCGCGTGCCCGTGAACAACGGCCGGGACCTGGACGAGCTGGTCATCGAAACCCGGGATGGGAAAGAAACGTTGCGCGTGGGCGGTTGGCGCCTGGCGCGCAAGGCCTGAGGCGAGCGGGCCGGCCCACGCGCAGGCATGAGCGGCCGCGAGCCATCGAGGATCAATCTCCGAATCGCACGTTCGACGTGCCTTGCACGCGGTGGCTCGCGTCTTCGTCAGGAGCGGCTTGAGCAGCAGGTGCAGGCGTGGGCGCCTGTACCTGGGGGGCCGGAGCAGGCGGCGCAGGGGGTTGTCGATGCGCCGCCTCGCTCTTGGCCACCAGGGCGCGCAGCTCCTTGGCGAGCGAGCCATGCTTGCCCTGATCCGCCCAATCGGCCGCATCGTGGTGCTTGAGATCCTGCACCACTGGATTGGCGCCCGCGTTGAGCAGCAATTGCACGGCCTGGCGGTTGCCTGAATAGGCCGCCATCATCAGCGGCGTGACGCCGTCAGGCGACGGCGCATTGGGCATGGCCTCGTGTGCCAGCAGCAGCTTGATCATGGCGATCTGGCCTTTGGAAGCGGCGTAATGCAGCGGCGTCCAGCCCAGCTTGTCGACCTTGGCGCCGCGCGCCATCAAGGCCTCGGCGCGCGCGATGTCGCCGGCGATGGCGACGTACATGAGCGGCGTTTCGCCCAGGGCGTTCTCGAGGTTGACGTTGGTGCGCGGGTCGGCAAGCAGCACATCGAAGGTTTTCCACGAGCCGCTGGTCACGGCAGCCATGATTCCGGGTTGCCCTTTGGGCGACTCCAGATTGGGATCGGCGCCTTGGGTCAGATCGGCGCGGATCGCGTCGGCCCGGTCGTTGGCGATGTCGATCCACCAGTCGGGCGGCGCATTCCGGGCCTGCGCCGCCATGGCGGTGTGGAGCGGCGCGGCCAGGCATAGTGCGGCCAGTAGCAAGCCCAGTCGGCGTCGGAGCATAGAGGTCGTCACGATCTGCTTTAGAGAGATAGCTTTAAGTAAATTACTTTAAATAATTTAAATTAAATTATTTCTTTATCTTATTGAATAATTTGAAGAAATTATCAGAAGTCTGCTGTGCGATCCGGGCTACCGGCAGGCCTTTGAGATCGGCGATCTTTTCGGCCACGTGCACCACCTTGGCCGGATCGTTGAGCTTGCCTCGATGCGGCACGGGCGCCAGATAAGGCGAGTCGGTCTCGATCAACAGGCGTTCGAGCGGTGTATTGGTCGCCACCTCGTGCACCACCTGGGCATTTTTGAATGTGACGATGCCCGACATGGAGATGTAGAAGTTCAGATCGATGGCCTGCCGGGCGATGTCCCAGGTTTCGGTGAAGCAGTGCATTACTCCGCCGATTTCCTGGGCGCCCTCTTCGGCCAGGATGCGCACGGTGTCCGCGGCCGAGTTGCGGGTGTGGATGATGAGCGGCAGGCCGGCTTCGCGGGCGGCGCGGATGTGGCAGCGAAAGCGCTCGCGCTGCCAGTCCAGCGGTTCGCTCAGACGGTAGTAGTCCAGCCCGGTTTCGCCGATGGCCACTACCTTGGGGTGCTGCGCCAGCTTTACCAGCTCGGCCACATCGGGCTCGGGCGTATCCTCTTCGTCGGGATGCACACCCACCGAGCCCCAGAGATTGGGCGTGGCTTCGACGATTTCCATCAGGCCGGGCCAGGACGGCATGGTGACGCTGGCCAGAAGCGCGTGGGTGACCTGGTTCTGGCGCATGCGTTCGAGCACGCCCGGCAGATCGTTTTTCAGGTCGGGAAAATTGAGGTGGCAATGCGAGTCGACGTACATGTGAAAAATTTCAGGTCAGGGCATTAAACAGGCCCTAAGGCCAGCGCGACGCGCTGCAGCGTGGCGTGGATGAAGAGCTTGGGGTTGAGGGTATGGCCTGCCAGCGCACGCTGGCTCGAAAGCCAATTCGCCGTGTCGGCCAGGCGGACCGATTGCACGCGCGCCGCCGTGCAGGCGACGGCATCGGCCAGCGCCGGAAAATACCGCACCGGCAGCCCGTGGGCCGCCAGCACCAGATCGGTGAAAACGCGCTGCAAGGCGTCCAGCCATTCGGCGGCGGCCACCTTTTCCAGGATTTCGGTGAGGTTGCCCACGTCGGGCCTTTGCCCCTGGGCGAGCGGCGCAAGCAACTGGCCAAGCCAGCCGGGGCAGGGTTCGTCCTGTTTTTGCGACAGGCGCAGGGCCGACAGCGGCGTGCCGCCGGCCGCGGCCAGCCATTGCTCCGGCTGCTTCACGCCCTGCCCTTGCAGCCATTGCAAGGCAATGTCGGCGCGCGGCGCCGCCAGCGGCAGGCGCCGGCAGCGCGACACCAGCGTGGGCAAGAGCCGATCGGGCGCGTCGGACACCAGCAGGAAGACCGTGTGCGCCGGCGGTTCTTCCAGCACCTTGAGCAAGGCGTTGGCAGCGATGGTATTGAGCGCCTGAGCGGGATAGAGCAAGGCCACACGCCAGCCGCCGCGATGCGTGGCCGTGTTGAACCAGGACTCGAGACTGCGGATCTGGTCTACGCGTATGTCTTTGGACGGCGCGCGCTTGCCGGCCGAACCCGTGGGCGCTTGCGCTTCGTCGGACTCGCTGTTTTGCGCGCCTTCGGCCACGGCAACGGCTTCGGGACGAATGCGGCGCAGGTCCGGATGATTGCCCGAGGCGAACCAGCCACAGGCGATGCAATGGCCGCACGCCAGGCGGTTCTGCGGCGTCTCGCACAGCAGGCTGGCGGCCGCGGCGATGGCGAAATCGAGCTTGCCGATGCCGGCTTCGCCGTGCAGCAGCCAGGCATGCGCGAAACGCTCGCGCTGATTCAGCCAGGCGTGGGCCGTGTCCAGGTGCCAGGGAAGGAAGTGGTTCATCTCAAGCCGCGCTTGCCAGCAGTTCGTCCAGATCCGCTTCGAGCAGGGCGCGGACGGCATCCAGAGACTGGCTGCCGTCGATGACGCGCACGCGCCGAGGATGCGCCTGCACGCGCGCATGATAGGCCGCGCGCACGCGTTCGAAGAAAGCACCTTGCTCGCGTTCGAAACGGTCCGGATCGCGGCTGGCGGCCAGTCGCGCGCGCGCGACTTCGAGCGGCACGTCGAACAGCCATGTGCGATCGGGCTGTGGCGCGCCTATCCAGGCTTCGAGCGCGGCCACGGGGGCGGCGCCCAATTCGCGGCCGCCGCCCTGATAGGCATAGCTCGCATCGGTGAAGCGATCGCACACCACCCATTGGCCGCCCGCCAGGGCCGGTTCGATCACCGTGCGCAGATGCTCGCAGCGCGCCGCGAACATGATGAGCGTTTCGGTTTCAAGCCGCATGGGCTCGTGCAGTACCAGCTCGCGCAGCTTTTCGCCGATGGGCGTGCCGCCGGGCTCGCGCGTGGCCAGCACGGCGTGGCCGGCCGCGCGGATGGCCTCGACCAGCCAGCCGGCATGTGTGCTCTTGCCCGCGCCGTCCACGCCTTCGAGAGTGATGAAACGTCCGCGCTTGCTCATTTCTTGGACTGCTCCGAATTCCTGGGCTGCTCCCGGTCCTTGACCGGCCCAGTCTCTTTACGTGGCCCCGGGCTCTTGCCCTGGCCCAAGATGTAGTGCGCGACGTTGCGGTTTTGCTGGTCGAGCGTGGCGGAGAACTCGCTGCTGCCGTCGCCGCGCGCGACGAAGTACAGATAATCGTTGGACTCCGGATGCAGGGCCGCCTCGATCGAAGCGCGGCCTGCCATCGCGATGGGCGTGGGCGGCAGGCCCGGGCGCGTATAGGTGTTCCAAGGCGTGTCCTGGAGCAGGTCGCGCTTGTGCAGATGCCCGTCGTAATTGCTGCCCAGGCCGTAGATGACCGACGGATCGGTCTGCAGCGGCATGTCCTTGCGCAAGCGGTTGACGAACACGCCGGCCACGCGGGCGCGCTCGCTGGGCTTGGCGACTTCTTTCTCGATCAACGAAGCCAGGATGAGCGCCTCGTAGGGCGTGGCGATGGGCAGATCGGGCGCGCGCTGCTTCCAGGCTTCGTCCAGGACGTCCTGGCCGGTCGCGTAGGCGCGGCGCAGCAGATCCAGGTCGGTGCTGCCCGCGTCGTAGACGTAGGTATTGGGAAAGAACAGGCCTTCGGGATCCTTCGCGCCGACGCCCAGCTTGGCCATGACCTGTTCGTCGCGCAGGCCGGCCAGGGTGTGCTTGAGATCGGGCGCGTTGCTCAAGGCGGCGCGCATTTGCTTGAAGGTCCAGCCT
>CALGFL010000439.1 GCA_937881145.1 uncultured Bordetella sp. | reverse complement strand
TAAATAAGCGCATAAGAATGTAGAAAAACTACTGTCAACGATGACCCGGCTTCGCAGAAAACTCCCGCCCCTGAATGCGCTGCGCGCGTTCGAAGCTTCCGGCCGCAGATTGAGCTTTCGCGCGGCGGCCGACGATCTGGGCGTCACGCAAGGCGCCGTCGCGCAGCAGGTGCGTGCGCTGGAAGAACACCTGGGCATCGCGCTGTTTCAGCGTCTCGCGCGCGGGCTGGCCTTGACGCCGTCGGGCGCGGCTTACCTCGCGGACGTAAGCCGTGCTTTCGACACCATTGCCGAATCGACGGGGCAGCTTCTGGTCCGTCCCGACATGGTGACGATCAGCGTGACGCCCACCGTCGCCGCCAAGCTCCTGATTCCGCACCTGGCCGATCTGCATGAGGCCCTGCCTGGCGTGGACTTGCGCACGGTCGCTACCGAGGCGCTGTCGGATTTCGACCGCGATCAAGTGGATATTGCCGTGCGGCTGACCCGCATGCCGTTCCCGGTTGATCAGGAGGCCAGGCTGCTGTTCCGTCAGGAGCTGGTGGCGGTGGCGAGCCCGCATCTGGTCGGCGGCCGGGCGCTTCCCCTGAGCATCAAACAGTTGCGCACGCTGCCGCTTCTGCACGACGCGCACGATCAATGGCCGGCATTTCTGCAATCGAACGGCAAGCTGCCGGGAGCGATGTTCAACCAGACGACGCTGGCGCTGGATGCCGCCCTGGCGGGCCAGGGCGTGGCCTTGGCATGCCGGGCTTTCGTGGCGGCTGATCTTGCCGCCGGCCGGCTGGTGCAGGTAACGCAGGCAAGCGCCTTCACGCAGACCGATTTTTTCCTTGTGCGCAAGCGATCGCCGCCGCCGAGAAAGGCAGCCGAGGCGGTTTGGGATTGGTGTGCAAAACGGTTGGGGCATCCTTGAGGGCAATGCCATCACGCCAGCAGCCCAGGCGACTTCGCGCGGCCGCTAGGCCTTCGAGAGGCGGTGACGCAGCAGGCCCAGCATTCTCTTGGCCGCATAAGGCAGGATCGCCAGCGCGAACAGTCCGGCGAGAACGGCCGGCGACACGATGCCGCGCAGGGACGTCACGCTCGAGAGCCGCGCGCCGACGCCGACGTAGATAGCCGTGGCCGGCAGCGTGCCCAACTGGCTCGCCCACCAGAAGGTCGACAGCTCGACGCAAGTCACGCCCATCAGCAAATTGATCAGCCAGGAGGGAATGACGGGAATAAGGCGCAGCGACAGCACATACAGCCAGCCTTCGCGATCGACGCCGGCGTCGATCGCTTGCGCCCGGTCCGGGAAGCGGGCGCATACGAACGCGCGCAGCAGGTAGCGCGACATGCTCAAAGCCAATACCGAGCCGAGTGTCGAGGCGAACGAGACGAGAGCGGTGCCCCACAGGGCACCGAACATGGCGCCGGCTGCGAGCGTCATGATCGTTGCCGCCGGAATGGACAGCGCCGTGACGAGGACGTACGTGGCGAAAAAGGCCAGCGAGGTCGCCACCGGATGCAGGCCGCGGTAGTGCACGAACGCGGCGTGCTGCGCCTTCAGGTAGTCGATCGACAGGTAGCCACGAGCCTGGAACGCTGCGATCGCCAGCACGGCGACCAGCGCCAGCAGCGCAATGCGGCCGCCATTGCGCCGGGCTGCTTTCGATTTCTTGCCGGCATCGTTTCGGGCAGCGGATGCTGCGTGCATATCAAAATCTCGTCTATGTAAATAAGCGCCAGGCAGTTTACGCGCGGCCGCCCGCGGGTTCTACTAAAAGGCGGCGCCTGAGTCGATACCAAGACAAGCCGGAGTTGATCGGCGCCCTTATCCTGGGCGTGCTCCAAACATTCAATCGCGCAGGATAAGGGGACGAAGATACCGTGAATCTGAAGTTTCTCGAAACGTTCATCTGGGTGGCGCGGCTGCGCAGCTTCAGCCTCGCTGCGGACAAGCTGCATTCGACGCAGGCCGCGATTTCCAGCCGGATCTCGGTGCTGGAGCAGGATCTGGGCGCCAGGCTTTTCATCCGCGATCCGCGCGGCGTCGTGCTGACCCGTGAAGGCGAACGCGTGATGCAGTATGCCGAGCGCATGACCCAGACCATGACGCAGCTGCGCGCCTCGCTGAAGGACGAAAAGTCGGCTTTCGGCACGATCCGGATCGGCGCGATGGACAGCGCGATCCACTCGTGGTTTATCGAGTTCGTCACCGACGCCATGCGGCATTATCCGAACCTGGACATCGAGGTCACGGTCGACACCGCATTGAACCTCAACGAACAACTCCGGCGCGGCATGCTCGACATGGCCTTCCAGACCGACACGTTGCGCGACGAAACCATACGCAGCGTCGAGCTGATGCAATTGCCGCTGGCGTGGATCGCCCCGCAAGGGCTGGCGGATGCGGCGCGCAACGCCGAGGGCACGTCGGCCGACACGCTGCGCGCGCTGGCGCGCCACCGGCTCATCACCTTTTCCCGCCATTCGGCGCCGCATCAGGATCTGGTGCGGCTGCTGCAATCGCACGACATCGGCGACGCGCGCATCAGCTGCGTCAATTCGGTCGACGCGATGATCAAGCTGACGCAGAACGGCTTTGGCATCGCCGCGATGCCGCCTGCGCTGTTGCCGGCGCAATCGCTCGGACAGTCGCTGCATGTGCTCGATTGCGCGGTGACGCCGCCGCCGATGCCGTTCGTCGCGGCCGCGCGCTCGGGCCTGCAATGGCCCGAGCGGCTGCTCGAGGTGGCCGAGCGGACCGCGCACGATTACGTCGTGCGGTTCGGCGCGGATACGGCGCGCCTGCCGTAAGCAAGCGGACTCCGGAGCGATAATCTTTGCGGGCGTGAAAGGTAAATCGACCTGCGGTTTACCCTAGGTTTTTCAAGTCATCTCCCGGGCCGAACTCGCCATGAGTTTTTTTATGCCGCCCAATCAATTTTCTTGTTTGACCCGCTGACACAACGGCATAAGAATGCGCCCGAACGGTGGGGTGCGCTCGCTACACACCTCGGTCTCAATACTATGCATGGACGCAGGGGAGGCGAACAGGCGTCTTGCGCCGTTCGAGGTGAACACTATGCAGGACTCGCTTGTTGAATCGGCATCCGCAGCAAGCGTGCCGGCACCGCGACGGCGGCATCTGCTTGAGCAGCTGGCCGGCAATGCCGTCATGCCGGGCCGCCGGCGCATCCGCGCGATAATCGGCGAGCTGCGCGCGGCGGGCACACGCATCGCCATCGAAGCGGCCAAGCTGAGCCGGCACATCCAGACCACCGTCGAAGTCTCGACGCGCCAGCGCGCGCTGGCGCGCGAGGCCAACGAACAGAGCCGCGCGGTCGCGCAGGCGGTCGATTCGGCCAGCGTGCACGTCGATGCCGTGCGAACCGCCACATCGACCAACCTGACGGCGATCCACGAAGCGCATCACGATTTCACCGACGTCGCCACGCGCAGCCGCAGCACCAACAGCGATCTGGGCGACGCCTCGGCCGGCATCGGCACGCTGCGCGAGAAAACCATGAAGATCCGCGACCTGGTGCTGCTGGTCGAAGGCATTTCGTCGCAGACGCAATTGCTGGCGTTCAACGCCTCGATCGAAGCCGCGCGCGCCGGCGCGGCAGGCCGCGGCTTCGCGGTGGTGGCGGCCGAGGTCAAGCTGCTGGCGCAGAAGGTGCAGGATGCGAACAAATCGATCGCCTCGATCGCCAACCAGACCATGACCGAGGTGAGTTCGCTGCAGGAGCAGATCGAGCGGGCGCACCATCACAGCAGCTATTGCGCCGAGGTGATCGAACGGGCCGTGGTGCGCTTCACGCAGGTGGTCGAGGAGCTGGAGGCGACCGACCGCGGCATGTCCATGGTGGGCAGCGCGTTCGACGAGATCCGGGCGTCCAACCAGAATCTGTCGCGCCGGGTCGGCGGCATTTATGAACAGTCCGACGCGGTGGCCAACGCGATGACCGAAGCGGCCGCCAGGGGCAATGTGCTGCGCGACCAGACCGAGAACCTGCATGCGCTCGGTTCACCTCGACGATCCCGGGCAGCGCCTACGACACGCTGCTGCAGGACGTCGGCGCTTTCCGCGATCGCGTGCAGCACTATCTATCGCACGTCGCGCAGGGCGGCGTGAACATTTTCGACCAGAATTACCGCGAGGTACCCGGCACCAACCCGCAGAAATACGCCACGTCGTACGACGAAGCGGTCGAAGACGGATTGCAGAAGTTGTTCGACGCGATGCTGGACAGGCATCCGGAGTTGATCTTCGCGGTGGCCTACGACAGCAACTGCTACATGGCGGCGCATCACAAGCGCTTTTCGGCGCCGATGACCGGCGATCCCGCCGTCGATCTGCCGCACAGCCGGCACAAGCGCATCTTCGCCGACGACACCGGCAAGCGTTCGGCGACGTTCCAGGGGCACCATCTGCTGCAGACCTATCTGCGTGACACCGGCGAAGTGGCCTGCGTGTTCTCGATGCCGATCCGCGTGGGCGACCGGCACTGGGGTTGCGTGCGCGTGGCCTTCCCGCCGTCGCTGCTGCTGCAGGGCGCCTCGTAGCGCTTGCGCAAAGGCCCCCTGGCTTGCGCAGAGCCCACCCGGGCGTTCCTGTCAATCAAGGTGAATCCCTAGGGGTTTATGGGGATGCCTTCAGTATCTGGTCAGCCGGTGTGCGGCAAGCTCCAAGGCAAATTTCCACGCACACATGAGGTGCTTCGATGACCATGGATAAATCGGCTGAAATCGCAGCCAGGCTCGATCGTCTGCCGTCTTCCCGCACGGTCTGGACGATGGTGCTGCTGCTTTCGCTGGGCGGCGTTTTCGAGTTCTACGATCTTTTTTTCACCGCCTACGTGGCGCCGGGCATGGTCGGCGCAGGGCTCTTCAAGCCGGAGTCGCTGGGCTTCTTCTCGGCCCTGGGGCCGATCAAGGTGGCAGGTTTCGGCACTTTCGTTTTTGCGACCTTCGCCGGTCTCTGGGTCGGCGCGCTCTTTGCCGGCCAACTGGCCGACATCATGGGACGCCGGGTCATCTTCACCTGGTCGATGATCTGGTACATGGTCTGCACCGCCGTCATGGCGTTCCAGACCACCGGGTTCGACCTGAACCTCTGGCGCTTCATCGCCGGCGTCGGCCTGGGCGTCGAGCTGGTGACCATCGACTCGTACATCTCCGAGTTGATCCCCAGCCCCGAGCGCGGCCGCGCCTATGCGGTCAACCAGTGCATCACCTTCAGCATCGTGCCGGTGATCGCGTTTCTCGCGTATGCCATGAAGGACACGCAGCCGTTCGGCATCGCCTACTGGCGCGTGATCATCCTGATCGGTTCGGTCGGCGCGATCGCGGTCTGGTTCATGCGCCGGCGCATTCCCGAAAGCCCGCGCTGGCTGGTGGCCCACGGTCGCATCGAGGAAGCGGAGCGGATCGTGGCCGATATCGAGCGCCGGGTCGAAGAAGAGAAGGGCATCAAGCTGGCCCCGCCCGACATGTCTGCCGCCCAGTCGGAGAAGGCCGAGCGCGGATCGCTGGGCGAGGTGTTGCGCGCCCCTTATCTGAAGCGCACGGTCATTCTTTCCATCTTCAACATGGCCCAGGTGATCGGGTTCTACGGCTTCGCGGCATGGGTGCCCACGCTGCTGATAAGCCGCGGCGTGACCGTCACGCATAGCCTGGCCTATGCGTTCATCATCGCCATCGCCAATCCCTTCGGACCTTTGCTCGGCGTGTTTTTCGCGGACAAGTTCGAGCGCAAGACGCAGATCGTCGGCGGCCTGCTGGTCATGGCGATCGTCATCGTCCTGTTCTCCCAGGCCTCGGCTTCGGGATGGCTGATCGTGCTCGGCGTGCTCTTCACGCTGGCCTCGAACATCATGTCCTATTCCTATCACGGCTACCAGGCCGAGGTGTATCCCACCCGCATCCGCGCGCGCGCCGTGGGCTTTGTCTACTCGTGGAGCCGGCTTGCCGCCGCGTTCGCGGGCCTGCTCATCGGCATTTTGCTGCATCACTACGGCGTGCCGGGCGTCGCGGCCTTCATCGGCGTGTCGATGCTGGTGGGTATCGTCATGATCCTGCTCGGCCCGGCAACGCGCGGGCGCTCGCTCGAGTCCATCAATCACTGAACGGGCCAGCCCGGCCGGGGCTTCCCGCCGCAAGGCGCGAAGCCCCTGTTTTTGCGGGTCGCGCATGCGCGGCCCTGGGCTTATGGAAAGGCGCTTGCGGTTATGATTGATACTCCTGGCCCGGCAGAAGCATCGGCGAGCGGTTCCCTGCAACCGCGGCACTTCGCCGAGGCGTTTTTCATCTTCAAGGGGCCGCTATGAGCAATTCTCGCATTCTGCAAGGCGAGCTGGCTTATTGGCTGGGCGTGCTCGCCACGCCGGGCGAGGCCAGCGAGCCCATGCCCGCGCACATCGCCGAGGCCTTGCGGGTCCTGCGCTGCGTCCAGGACACCGAAGACGGCGGCCTGCGCGTCACCGACAAGGGCCTGCTGGCCTTGCGCATGGCCGACCCCGCCGCCATCCATTATCGATAATGAAACCGCCTGCCTGGGCCGATACCGCGGCCGATCTGCACCGCCATTTCGATACCGTCGTCGTTCCTCTCTGGCAGGGGCACGGCTTTGACGCGCGCATGGGTTTGCCGCACGAAGCGCTGGACCAATCGGGTGCGCCCGTGCCCGATACGCGCTACCGGGCCATGGCCTGCGCGCGCCAGTTGTACGTCTATGCTCAGGTGGCGGGCGACGCGGCGCAGGCCCACGCGGCGCGCCTGTTCGATGCCTTGCCGCGGTATTTCCACGACCCGCAGCGCAATGCCTGGTTGTTCAGCGTGGATGCGCAAGGGCAGGCGCTGGACGCCACGCAGGATCTCTACACGCATGCCTTCCTGGTGCTGGCCTGTGCGACGTATTTCGAGCGCAGCCGCGACGAGCGGGCGCTGCGGCACATGCTGGCGACGGCGCGTCTGATCGAAGAGCGCTTCGGCCGTGGCGACGGGCTGTATCACGCGGCGCTGTCCGCCCACGGGCAGCCTGTCAGAGGCCCGGAGCAGAACCCGATCATGCACCTGACCGAGGCCTACCTGGCGGCGGCCGGCGTGGCCGAGCCGGTCTGGTTCGTGCAGGCGCTGCGCCGCATCGCCGACGGCATCGCGCGCAGTTTCCTCGATCCGGACACGCAGTGCATCGCCGAATTGCCCCTGGGCACGGCGGACAATCGCATCGAGCCCGGCCATCAGTTCGAGTGGTATTCCCTGTTGCACGCGGCGCCGCGGGTTTACGAGGGGCTGGCCTTGCCCGCGGCCGTGCCGCGCGGCTGCCTATGGGCCCGCGCAAAAGGCGTGGCGCCGGACACCGCGGGCGTCTGCGCCGCGCTGGACATGCGCGGCGGCATGCGCGATGCGACCGAGCGCATCTGGGCGCAAACCGAATATGCGCGTTATCTGGCCTTGGCCGGGGAGCACGACGCGCTGGCCGTGCAGCTGGCGCGGTTCGAGCAGCGCTTTGTGCATGCGCAAGGCTGGCGCGAAGTCATCGGCGCGGACGGCGCCTTGATGCGCGCCGACATGCCGTCGACCACGCCGTATCACCTGATGGCGGCCTACGCGGCGCTGCGCGCCTGAGCCCACCTCAATGCGGGACCAACGGGGGCTCGACGCGGTTGGAGCTGGGGCCCCGGGTGACGTTCGACCACATCTTGTGCAGGAAGCCGCCTAGCACGTCGCTGTCGTTGGTGACGGGCACGCCGTTCGAGCTCGTCGCCTGATTGACGCCCAGATCCAGCGAGGCCACGTTCTGGCCGGGCGGATATTCGGCGAAATAGTAGTCGCCGTTGGCCTGGATCAAGCCTTGCGGCATGGGCGCAGGCGGCGCTTGCGGTACGTTCGCCAGCATGGGCTGCATATAGGCCAGCCAGGTCGAGAGGGCCGTGCCGCTGCCGAATTCGTAGGCGCCCAGCGGACGCGGCTGGTCAAAGCCCATCCAGACGGTGGTTTCCAGCGAGGGCACGAAGCCCGAGAACCAGATGTCGGTCGGGCCGTTGGTGGTGCCGGTCTTGCCGGCCACGTCGTTGCGCTTGAGCACGGCGTGCGCGCGGGCGCCCGTGCCGTAGGTGGCGACGCCGCGCAGCAGATCGTCCATGACCCAGGCGGTGCGCGGGTCGATGGCGCGCACGGTTTCGTCGCCGGCCTCGGCGGGCTTGGCCAGCATCAGCAGATTGCCGCGGCGGTCGACGAC
>CALGFL010000438.1 GCA_937881145.1 uncultured Bordetella sp. | reverse complement strand
ACGTCGGGGTGATGCGCGCTCGCGACCGGACCCGCGGAGCCTTCACCCGCGCGGCTCTGGACGCGTTCCAGGGCATAGTCGCGCGCATGCTGGTAGGCGCGCTCGGCCACCGCCACGCCCTGCTGCCCCACGGCGAAGCGCGCCGCGTTCATCATGATGAACATGTATTCCAGGCCACGCCTCTCTTCGCCCACCAGATAGGCCACGGCGCCCTCGCCCACCTCGCCCTTGCCCGAACCGTAGACCAGTTCGCAAGTGGGGCTGCCGTGTATGCCCAGCTTGTGCTCGAGCTTGGCGCACCAGATGTCGTTGCGCTTGCCCAGGCTGCCGTCGTCATTGACCAGGAACTTGGGCACGATGAAAAGCGAGATGCCCTTGACGCCCGGCGGCGCGTCCGGCGTACGCGCCAGCACCAGGTGCACGATGTTCTCGGCCTGGTCGTGCTCGCCGTAGGTGATGAAGATTTTCTGGCCGTGGAGCCGGTAGCTGCCGTCGTCCTGGCGCACGGCGCGCGAAGCGATCAGCGCCAGGTCGGAGCCTGCCTGCGGCTCGGTCAGGTTCATGGTGCCCGACCACTGGCCGCTGACCAGCTTGGGCAGATAGCGCTGCTGCTGCGCCGGGGTGCCCACCGTCAGCAGCGCTTCGATCACCGCGTCTGTCAGCATGGGGCACAGCGTGAAGGCCAGGCAGGCCGACTGGAAGTTCTCGTGCACCGGCGCCGCGATCAGCTTGGGCAATCCCTGCCCGCCCCACTGCACGGGGTGCGGCAGGCCTTGCCAGCCGCCTTCGCCATATTGGGCGTAAGCCTTGGCCCAGGCGGGCAGCACGCGCACCTGGCCGTCCTGCCAGACGGGCGGCTGGCGATCGCCTTGCGCGTTAAGCGGTGCCACCACTTGCTCGACCAGCCGGGCGTTCTCCTCGAGTATCGCATCGACGAGGTCGGCGCCGGCTTCTTCCTGGCCCGGCAAGCCGAGCACGTCGGCAAGACCGGCCAGCTCGTTGAGTGTGAAACGTATGTCTTGCAGTGGAACCTGATAGGCCACGGCTGTCTCCTTGTATTTATGGCGCCATTATATTTCCGGCTCCATGGCAAACCGGAACAAGCTTGACGGCAAGCAAGGTAATGCGTAATAACCACACCTTCGGCAAGGTCGACGACTGGCCGATCATCAAAAACCTACCGACTGGAGTTTTCAATGCGAATTGCCCTAGCCGCTTGCGCCCTGGCGCTGGTCAGCGTCACCCACCAGGCCTGCGCCCGCGACACCACGCTACATCTGCCGATCCAGGACGTGCTCAACAGCCCCGACTACCAGCAAAAAGTCGGCAATGGCGTCAATTTCTACTTCGGCAATCAGCCGGCACCGAAAACGCTCAAGTCGTTCGGCGAATTCGTCACCAACAAGAAAACCAACGGTTTCAGCAAGAAAGACGTGGACGCCTGCCGCTGGGCGATGCTGTCGGCGCTCATACAACTGAAGGAGCGCGCGGATTCCGAAGGCGCCAACGCGGTCGTCAACATCGTCAGCTACTACAAGAAGAATGTATTTTCCAGCCCCACCGAATACGAATGCCATGCCGGCGCGTTCGTCACGGGCGTGGCGCTCAAGGGCATGTTCGTCAAGACGAAGTAAGACGCTGGCGGGTTGTTGCTTCTCAAATGATTCGAGGCTGCCGGGTCGGGCCCGGCAGCCTCGAACTTGTACAACGAGGCTTCCTGCGCTGTCTTACAGCGCCCCGGCCAGCTCGGGTACGACCTGGAACAGATCGCCCACCAGGCCGTAATCGGCCACGCCGAAGATCGGCGCTTCGGGATCCTTGTTGATCGCCACGATCACTTTCGAATCCTTCATGCCGGCCAGGTGCTGGATCGCACCCGAGATGCCCACGGCCACATACAGCTGCGGCGCGACGATCTTGCCTGTCTGGCCCACTTGCCAGTCGTTGGGCGCGTAGCCCGCATCCACCGCGGCGCGCGAGGCGCCCATGGCCGCGCCCAGCTTGTCGGCCAGCGGCTCGAGAATCTTGAAGTTCTCGGCGCTGCCCATGCCTCGGCCGCCCGAGACCACGATCTTCGCCCCCGCCAGTTCGGGACGGTCGTTCTTGGCCACTTCGCGGCCCACGAAGCTGGACAGGCCCGAATCGGCGACGGCGGTCAGGGTTTGCACCGCGGCCGAACCGCCCGTGGCGGCCACCGCGTCAAAGCCCGTGGTGCGCACCGTGATCACCTTGACCGCGTCGCCCGACTGCACGGTGGCGATCGCGTTGCCGGCGTAGATGGGGCGCATGAACGTGTCGGCCGATTCCACACCGATGATGTCCGAGATTTGCGCCACGTCCAGCTTGGCTGCCACACGCGGGGCCACGTTCTTGCCCGAGGCCGTGGCCGGGAACAGGATGTGGCTGTAGTTCGAGGCTACGGCCAGGATCTGGGCTTCCAGATTCTCGGCCAGGCCGTCGGCCAGTTGCGGCGCGTCGGCCAGCAGCACCTCGCAGACGCCGGCGACTTGCGCGGCGGCATCGGCAACGGCACGGGCGTTGCTGCCCGCCACCAGCACGTGCACGTCGCCGCCGATCTTGGCAGCCGCGGCCACCGTGTTCAGCGTCGCGCCCTTCAGGTGGACGTTATCGTGTTCGGCAATAACCAGAATCGTCATCTTCACACCACCTTCGCTTCGTTCTTGAGCTTGTCCACCAGCGCCGCCACGTCGGCCACCTTGATGCCGGCCTTGCGCGCCGGGGGGTCGGTCACCTTCAGCGTCTTGATGCGCGGCGCCGGATCGACACCCAGGTCGGCAGGGGTCAGCGTTTCAAGCGGCTTTTTCTTGGCCTTCATGATGTTGGGCAGCGTCACGTAGCGCGGTTCGTTCAGGCGCAGGTCGGTGGTGACGATGGCGGGCAGCTTGACCTTTATGGTCTCCAGCCCGCCGTCGACCTCGCGGGTCACCGTGGCGGTGCCGTCGCCCAGCTCGACGCGGCTGGCGAAGGTGGCTTGCGGCCAGCCCAGCAGCGCGGCCAGCATCTGGCCGGTCTGGTTCGC
>CALGFL010000437.1 GCA_937881145.1 uncultured Bordetella sp. | reverse complement strand
AGCCGAAGCTCACGTGCAGGCTGGCCAGGATCCAGCTCATGGCCGAAGGAATCACCACCGAGGTCGTGATCTGCCGCGGCGACGCGCCCAGGATGCGGGCGTTGGCGATCATGTAGCGGTCGGCCTCGCGCACGCCCTGGAAGGCATTGCCGAACACCACGAAAAACACCATTACCACCGCCAGCGCCACCTTGGAGGCGATCCCCAGGCCCAGCGCGATCACGAAGATCGAGCCCAGCACCACCCGCGGCACCGAATTGGCGATCTTGATGTACAGGCTGAACACATCGGACAGCAGCTGATTGCGGCCCAGGATGATGCCGCAGATCACGCCGCCGACCGCACCGATGACAAAGCCGATCAGCGTCTCTTCCATCGTGACTGCCACCTGCAGCCACAGCGGCCCCTGCGCCGTGCCGTGCGTGAACCAGGTCACCAGTTGCCCGTAGATGAGCGAAGGCTGCGAATAGAAGAAAGGATCGATCCAGCCGCCGCGCGCCCCGATCTCCCAGCCGCCCAGGATCGCGATCAGAAAGAGCAGGCGCAGCCCGATCACCAATGCCCGCCGCGCCCGCAGTCGCCGCTGCGCCGCGGCCTCTTCGCGCGCCAGCGCCTGCGCCGAGAGCGGCGCATGAGGGGAAGCCCCCAACGCCTCGATATTGCTTATTGTCGTCATGAATGATTTCCGTTGCGCGGTATCCCGCTTTAACCGATGTGAACCTCTTCGCGCAGATCGGACCAGATCTGGCGCGACAGTTCGATGAACTGCGGCTGGTAGCGCACCTCTTCCATTACCCGCGGGCGCGGCAGATCGACGTCGTAGACGCGCTTGAGCGTGGCCGGCCGGGCCGTGAGCACCAGCACGCGGTCGGCCAGCGCGATCGCCTCTTCCAGATCGTGCGTGACGAACACCACCGAGCCCGACGGCTCCGACCACAGGTTCAGCAGCTCGCCCTGCATCAGCGCGCGCGTCTGCACGTCCAGCGCCGAGAACGGCTCGTCCATCAGGAGGATCTCGGGCTTGTTGATGAACGTCTGCGCCAGCGCCACGCGCTTGCGCATGCCGCCCGAGAGCTGGTGCGGATAGTGCTGGCCGAACTTGTCCAGGCCCACGCGCGCGAGCCAGCTCTGCGCCAGCTCCAGCGCCTCGCGGCGCTCCATGCCGCGAAACAGCGGGCCGGCGGCCACGTTGTCGATGACCCGGCGCCAGGGAAAGACCGCATCGGTCTGGAACACGAAACCGATGCGCGGATCGGTGTCCTGCACCACCTTGCCCATGACCTTCACGGTGCCCAGCGTGGGACGGATCAGCCCGGTGATCAGGCCCAGCGTGGTCGATTTGCCGCAGCCGGTCGGACCCACCACGGCGATGAACTCGCCGTGGCGCACCTGCATCGAAAAATCGCGCAGGGCCACCGTGGCTCGGCCGTCGGGCGAGATGAAGCGGATCGACACATTGTCCAGCTCGATCGCCGGGGTGTCCTGTTTCTCGGTATTCGTCATCTTTACTTGATCCCCAGCGCCTTGTCGGCTTGGTCCACGAACTCGTTGGTGTAGGTCTTGGCAAGGTCGATGGTCTTGTCCTTGCCGTCCTTCAGGCTGGGGCTGAAAGCCTTGAGCACCTTCAACGCGGTTTCCGGGCCGCCCTCGGGCATGCGGCCGTCGGGCGAGAACATGGCGATGGAAGCCGACATGGCCTTCACGTACATGGCCTTGTTGCCGCCGTAGTAGTCGGCCGGCACCTTGTCGGCGATCTGCTCGGCAGTGTGGCCATGAATGAACTGGAGCGTGCGCACGAAGGCCTGCGCCAGCTTGGCCGCCTCGGCCTTGTGCGTCTTGAGCCAGCCGCTCTGCACGTACAGGCTGGCGGCCGGGTACAACCCGCCCAGCGCCTTCTTCGAGCCTTCGGCCGTGGTCATGTCAACCAGGGGCCTGGCTTCACCCATGGCCAGCAAGGCCGAGGTGGTGGGTTCGGTGGTCCAGGCCACGTCGACGCGCTTTTGCTTCATGGCCGCGATCAGCGTGGTACCCGCGCCCACCGAGAGCAGGGAGTAATCCCCGCTTTTTTGGCCGCCCGCCTCGGCAAGATATTGCGCGAGGAAGCTCGAAGACGAGCCCAGGGCCGTCACGCCGATGGTCTTGCCCTTCATGTCGGCGAAGCTCTTGATGGTGCCAGCTTCGTCGCTGCGCACCATCATCATGGCGCCGGGCACCAGGCCGAACTGCACGATGGATTCGATCGACTTGCCTTTGCTCTGCAGATCGATGGCGTGATCGTAGTAGCCCACCACCGCCTGCACCGCGCCGGCCACCAGCTGGTTCTCGGCGCTGACGCCGGCCTGTTGCGATTGCAGTTCGACGTCCAGGCCCGCGTCCTTGAAGTAACCCAGTTCCTCGGTCAGCTTGGCCGGCAGGTAGATGATCTTGTCGATGCCGCCGACCATGATGACGATCTTCCCGGAAGCGGCTTGCGCGCTTGCCGGTGCGGCCAGGGCGGCTGCCAAGGCGCCGGCGATACAGGAATAACGGAACCATGCACGCATTGATAATCTCCTAGTAATTTCTGCGATAGAACACAATATCCATGAAACACGCTGAAATATTTCATTGATGATGTGCACGGATTCTAGGTATGGTCCGGTGTATTCCGCAACTAATTTAAGCTGATTTTAAGGGAAAATCCTCAGGATGGTCGTCAGGATGAACAGCCCCCCAAACGAGCCCTCCCCACACCGCATGCAATTGCGCATGCGCGTGTATCGCGGCGGCGACATTGCGATCGGCCCCGGCAAGATCGCCCTGCTGCAGGCCATAGAACGCACGCATTCCATCAGCGCGGCGGCGCGCGAGCTGGGCATGTCGTATCGCCGCGCGTGGCTGTTGATCGACCAGCTCAACCGCTCGCTGCGCGAGCCCGCCGTCACCGCGTCCGCCGGCGGTGCGCATGGCGGCGGCTCGGCGGTCACGCCCAGCGGCCTGGCGCTGATCCAGTGCTACCGCGCCATCGAAGACACCGCCATCGCCGCCGCGGCCGAACAAATCGCCGCGCTAAAGCGTATGCTGGCTCCATAGCGACACCCGCGCCTACGCATTGCAGGAGGCCACCATGAAGCGAATCATCGCCTGCATCGACGGCATCGCCCGCACGCCGGGCATATGCGACTACGCAATCTGGGCAGCCGGCCGGCTCGATGCCGATCTGGATTTTCTGCACGTCACGGAAAAAGCGCCCGATTACCTCCCGCTCTCGGAGCTGACCGGCAACATCTGGCTCAGTTCGCAGGAATCCCTGCTGCAAGACCTGGCCGAGCTGGACCGCCAACGCGACGACCTGCTGCGCGAACAGGGTCGGCAATGTCTGCAGGTGGCCACGGAGCGGGCCCGCACCCTGGGCGCCGCGCGCCTGACCTTCACGCAGCGCCAGGGCAGCCTGCTCGACATCCTGCTCGAGATCGAACCCGACACGCGCCTGTTCGTGCTGGGCCATCACGAGCATCCGGTCAAGGCCTCGCGGCTCATGCCCGATCATCGGCTGGAATATGCCGTGCGCGGCCTGCACCGGCCCGTCATGGTGGCCGGCTCCGTTTTCAAGGAGC